>JBEEOB010000144.1:0-19308 GCA_041191865.1 Bacteroidota bacterium | reverse complement strand
GAAAAGTATGACCAACAGCAATCCTGTGAGTTATGCTTAATTTTAGAGCGAATTAATAATTCAAACGCAACAAGAAGAATGGCTACAGTTACCGAAACTACAATTGCCCAAAAGTTAGAAGCATTATTAAAGCTTCAAACCATTGATTCAGCCTTAGACAATATCAAGAAAGTAAGAGGTGATTTACCTGAAGAGGTTCGTGATTTAGAGGATGAGATCGCTGGTTTAGAAACACGATTAACGAAATTCCAAGCGGAAATCAGTTCATTCGAAGAGCAAATCTCGAATTACAAAATTTCTAAAAAGGATTCAGATAAGCTTATTGTTAAGTACAAGGAGCAACAAATGAATGTCCGCAATAACCGTGAATTCGATGCGATTTCAAAAGAAATCGAATTACAAGGTTTAGAAATGGAAATTGCGGATAAGCGCATTAAAGAAATCGATTTCAAAGTATTGAACAAAAACGATGAAGTCGCTAGCGTAGAATCTAATTTACACGAGCGCAAAAAAGATCTTGAAATCAAACAAAAAGAATTAGAGGTAATCATCGGAGAAAGCGAAGAAGATGAGCAAAAATTCTTAAAAGATCGCGATAAAGCGTTGAAGAGCGTAGAAGAGCGTTTGTTGAAATCTTACACAAAATTACGCGATAACGCGATCAACGGCCTAGCTGTTGTGATGGTGAAGCGTGGTGCTTGTGGCGGATGTTTCAGCTCAGTACCTCCACAACGTCAAACAGACATCAAAGACAAGAAGAAATTGATCGTTTGTGAGCATTGCGGACGTATTTTGGCAGGTGTTGAGGATCCAATCCCAGCGCCAGAAAAAGAGAAAAAACCACGTGGTAAAGCTGCAACTGCAGCGGCGGCAGCGGCAGCAGCAGCGACAGCCTCGGCTGAATAAGCGTTCCCTCGGAATATACATTGAAAAGCCTAACCTCGTGTTAGGCTTTTTTTATTTCCAGGTACCTATGGTGTCTATATAAAAAAAGCTCAGCCTTCCGACTGAGCTTTTCATCGCGACAAGTAAATTGTTAATTCTTCAACATTCCTAATAAGGCGCTTAATTTATCTTTCATATCCTTGCGATCTACGATGAAATCAAGGAAGCCGTGATCTAAGACGAAGTCGGCACTTTGGAATCCCTTTGGTAAATCCTTGCCAATGGTCTCCTTAATAACACGTGGACCAGCAAAACCGATTAGTGCACCTGGCTCTGCGATATTGAAATCTCCCAACATAGCAAAAGAAGCGGTAACACCACCCGTTGTGGGATCCGTTAATAGTGAGATGTATGGAATTTTAGCTTCCGCCAAAAGTGCCAAACGAGCAGATGTTTTAGCCATTTGCATTAACGAAAAACCAGCCTCCATCATACGCGCACCACCCGAACGTGAAATCATTAAGAATGGGATGCCTGTTTTCAGCGAATGATCAATGGCGCGCGAAATCTTCTCTCCTACCACAGAACCCATCGAACCGCCAATGAAACTAAAGTCCATGGCCGCAATTGTGATAGGCATACCATTCATGTTCCCGTAGGCTGCGCGAACGGCATCTTTTAAACCCGTTTTATGCTCGGTCGCAATTACACGATCCGTGTATTTTTTCGTATCCGTAAAGTTCAAAGGATCACCAGAACTTAACATAGGGTCTAACTCGGTATAAAGTGACTGATCGAACAACAACTCAAAATACTCTTGAGATCCAATTTTTTCGTGGTAATTACAGCTTGAACATGTAAATGCAAATAAGCGGTGCTCCCGCGTATGCAACGCCTTTTTACAAGCCGGGCATTGATACCAAAGTCCATCAGGCGCTTCACGTTTAAATTCGGTGGGAGTCTGAATCCCTTTATCTTTTCTTGTAAACCAAGACATACTGCTAAATTAAAATGTTCGCAAAGATAATTAAAAAGGCATTAGCTTCCTTATTTGACCATCACAAATCGCTTCAATACCAACTGATTTTGCAGCTGCAATTGCAGAGCGTAAGTCCCCGAACTCAAATAAGACAAATCGATTTGCTGCTCGAATCGATTACCTTGGGTCTGGTAGCTTTGATTAAAAACAGATCGTCCCTGCAAATCAATCACGCGCAAGTCAAGGCCATTTAACTCCGCTACTTGCTCATAAACCACCTTCAAAGTCCCAGCACTCGGATTGGGGGAAACTTGCAAACCTCTTGATAAGGCAGCAGGTTCAATCGCTAAAATCGGATCAACTTTAGGTCCTTGAATTTTCAAATTATCAACAGCCCAGCCCCAGCCATGTGCACCCACATCAGCATGTAATCGGAATCGAATCACCACTTCATCATTCACCTTAAAATTACCTGATGCGAGTAAATCAATTTCATGATTTTTCACAAGTGAGCTCGTCGCAATTGCCGTCGAATTCCCATCGGCGTCTCCTGCACTATTGTACTTAGATAACCAGGCTGCATGTAAACTTGCATCCCAA
Source organism: Bacteroidota bacterium (assembly GCA_041191865.1). Lineage (GTDB taxonomy): Bacteria > Bacteroidota > Bacteroidia > Cytophagales > Spirosomataceae > Aquirufa. Next base: position 16,844 of record JBEEOB010000144.1, on the reverse strand, counting down.
CCGTTGGCAAAATTAGACCAGGTCTTCCCTTGGTCTTTTGAACCTTGAACAATGACATAATCATAAAAACTCCGATTCACACTTCCATCTGCATTTAAAAAGGATTCTCCGGCATCTCCCGGCTCGACCAAAACAATCTCATCAAACGATAATTTAGGATTTTCAGCACTTATTTTGATGGGTTTCAACAGCAAGGCGTCGTTATTCGTAAACTTATCAGATCCTCCGGCACCATCATACGATTCTTCATTCCCATCGGCATACGGGTGTGCAGAATGCAGCGCAACACTGGAGAAACCCGTTGTTTGTATAAGTTCAAATCCTTTCAAAAAGAAATCACCCGCTGGATTCGAATCAAAATTTTGAACATAGGTTGACACAGGGTCAGCCAAAGCTAAGACCTTGAAATCATAATAGCCACTGGAAGGCAGATAAACTACATTTGATACTTTAGCCGCATCAGCCACCACCACACGATATCGAATAACATCACCTGCTTTCAATTGACCTGCTGTAAAATTAAATGCGGTCGAATAACTGAATGTTTCACCCGAAACTTTCGTAAAGTTTTGCCGTATAAATGCAGCGCCGTTGATAGAATACTCCAAATAAACAGCCGAAATTCCAATATTGTCCGATGTCAACAAAGTAGGTAAGGCAATGGTATTCTGCGTATTAAAGATGTATTTCAGGGGATTCGCATAAATGACAACGGGTTTTACCGTATCCGCACCAATGGTAAAATCGTAATAACTACCAAAATTTGTACCTGAAATCACCGGTGCCTGTGCGGGTGTGGTAAATTTCTTACCACCTGCATCATTGGCCGTCCAATAATAATTAATTTTCCGAATTCCTGCTGCGCGCGGAAGGGTATAAGTATATGTATTTCCCGACTTCACTAAGGGCATCGAGGTAGCAGATAAAATACTCTTGTCGATGGCCATCATCAACTTAACCGAGGATTCATTAATCAAGGTATCCGAATAAACTTTAGCGGTAAAAACAATATCCTTGCTTATATCTTCGGTATCACTGTAATTCTCTGCAATAATATTTGAGGAAGCCCAGCCGAAATCATTGAAAGCTCCAAGTACAATGGGGCCAATGTCGCGCGTTAACTCACCACGCGCGATTTGAGGCGTCATCAACGCATTCGGGTCACCTACTTTGTAGGTTGCTTGATCGACGTGGTAGGTACTTGAGCCTTCTGAATAATTATTGGGCGCGTATAGTTTAGCTTTCGCACCATTTAATCGAGCAATGGATGACGAATTCAAAAATAAAGCGCCTGATGTCAATTGCGTTTTTAAGTCGGCGGAAGGGTTTTCGATTTGACTGGTATCCGTCAAGGCTACTTGGTTCGCATTCACCATGAATTGATCAAATATCCCAGGATAACCATACCCGGCCTTTGTATTGTCACTTGAGGACAAACCCATTTGACCAATAAATCCCAGTCCATGACCAAATTCATGCAACACAACGGAATAAAGGTCTATTTGATTTACCTTCGGGACTCCATCCGTGGCCGTATACCAATCTGTGAAGTCAGAATTAAACGTTGCCACAATATCAGGATTCGTCCCATTTAAATTCTTATGTGCCATTTTCTCAGCCAAAGCTACTGGATACCAAGTATTCAAGCGATCACAGCCTACAAAATTCCGAACATTGGTGGATGCACCCGCACTTCCTAATACGCCTGCTGCCAAGGATTTCCATCGGACATAAATATTGATTGGTACATCGGAGCTCAAAGTCGTCGCCCAAAGATTGGCAGCACGCTCAAAGATTGTTTTGATATCCTCCGGAGGAGCCGTTTCATAGGTGATAAGTACCTGCGTTCCTGCTTTCACTTGTTGCTGGGATTGGGTTGCTCGCGCATTCCGATTTTGAATTTCGTCTAGCATACGCTCCGAATAACCTGCAGGAAGCTCCCGATGAATTCCCGATTTTTCAGGGGTATATTCTTCTACGATTAAGCCCGGCTTAAACTCCATTTTGATTTTTTGAGCAAATAGATTACTTGCACAGCCCAACAACATTAACAATACATATTTTTTCATAACGCGTAGCTAGTGATTAGGAAATTCTTTCTTGTAAGTTTTCAAACAAATCGACGAAATCGGCCGCAATCCATTGCGTGTGGGCTAATTCCTCCGCCGTATGGGATGTGGTTATACCGACAACCTGCATACCTGCATTCAATCCAGCTGCAATCCCTTGCAACGAATCTTCAATTACCCAGCAATCAGCAGGATCTACACCTACAAGCGCTGCCGCTTTTAAGTAAATCTCAGGGTCCGGTTTTCCTTTACGCACTTCGGCTCCGCCAATGATTGCATCAAATTGATCCCGAATACCTAAACCATCCACAATAAAATCGATGTTTCCGGGACCTGCTGAGGTTGCCAGGGCTGTCTTAATGCCATGCGCACGCAGCGCCTTTATAAATGTTACTAAACCCGAGGCGGGCTTCATGTGTTCACTGTAAAATCCGCGGTATAAAATCTCTTTTTCCTCTTCAAGCACCTCCACTTCCGCACGGCTCATTTCCTTTTTGTAGAACCACTCAAAGGTATCTTTGGAATTCATGCCATTCAATTCCCGATAAAAAACCTCGCGGGTTAACGGAATATGATGACGTTCACAAAATAATAACCAAGCGTCAACGTGATAAGGTAAATTATCCACTACAACACCGTCCATGTCAAAAAGTACAGCTTTCATGTTTATATGCTTAGGCTTAGGCCATCGTAGGCCAAAAATACATTAGGAGGTAATTCTTGTTGGACCGCAGCATGTAAACCCATCATGTGGCTGATATGCGTAATATAAGCCTGCTCGGGTTGCACCTGAGCAATAACAGCTAAAGCTTCATCCAAGGTAAAATGCGAAATGTGTGGTGTTTTCCGAAGGGCATTGATCACGAGGATTTTGGAACCTTTTATTTTTTCCAATTCATCATCCGCAATGAAATTCGCATCCGTGATGTAGGTAAAATCACCAAAACGAAACCCCAAAACATCCAAGAAATAATGCTTAACAAAGATGGGCGTAACCTGAACACCTTGAACGGAAAACGGCTGACCATCTAGCTCGTAAACATCTATCTCAGGCACACCGGGATATTTATTTTCATCAAATGCATAGGCAAATTCGCGCTTTAATTGGTCAATTACTTGCGCGCGCGCATACAAGGGGATAGCCGATTGCTGAGCAAAATTAAATCCTCGAATATCATCAAGACCCGCGGTGTGGTCCTTATGTTCATGGGTAAACAATACGGCATCTACACGCTTAATCCCAGCCCGTAATATTTGTTGGCGAAAATCCGGCCCCGTATCGATGATGAAACTTTTCCCTTGCACCTGAATGTGCATGGAAACGCGTAAGCGTTGATCACGCGTGTCTTGCGAGGCACATACCTCGCAGGAACAAGCGATCATGGGAATCCCCTGTGATGTTCCAGTTCCTAAAAATTGTACCTGGATTGGGGACATAAAATTATTCAGTTAATGCTTTCACTTGAGAAACCAAGGCATCAAAATTCAAGGGCTTCGCTAAGAAATCATCAAAACCTACGGCTTTGAAATCCTCCATCGTATAGTTTCTTGCATTTCCGGTAATCGCAATCATGGGAATCGCTGCTTTTTTCGCATCCGACAAAGCTCGAACTGCTTTCGCACAATCCATTCCATCCATGACAGGCATGTTGATGTCTAACAAAAGTATGTCGAAATCAGCTTTCGCTAATTCATCCAATACTTGTTGACCATTTTTCACCGCATGAATTTCAAAATTTTGAAATTCTAAAATCTTACGAGCTAAATTTTGAATGACAGAACTGTCCTCAGCGATTAATACTTTTTTCATAAAATTCAATTTGATATTTTAAGGCTAAACCTCACATTCAAGTAAAAATAGAGAAACAAATGAACTTTACCAATAAAAAAAGCGACCCTTTTTGAGTCGCTTTTAAAATGAATTCAATTTCTTTATTTCACGTAAATTGAAACAGATGATTTGTCCCAATCCAAGGTAATCTGCCCAGCAGGTGAAACACTAATCGTGAATTTCTCCGTCATGGCATGTTCGCTAACTTTTCCAGTCACACGTAACACATCTTTCTCTGCTTTGTAGGTATAAGCACCCCATTGCTTGGCATCACTATTGAAAATTACGGTCCATTCTGTTGGGCCAGGAATTGTGAACAAGGAATAAACACCTTTTGCTAAGGGTTTACCTTGTACGGTTACATCAGCAGAAAACTCGATGGTTGTTGCTTCGTTCGCACCTGTACGCCAAACTTCTCCAAAGGGAGCTAATGCCTTCGCATCTTTTGCGCCAAAAACCAAACGGCCTTTCACAGATGGCTGCGCATACTTGATCATCACTTCGGTTGTGCCTACTTTTTGAATAACGACAGCTGGAGGGGACGCAGGCGCTTTTTGAGCAAATGCACCGAAAGTCATCACACTGAATAAAATAGCTAAATACTTTTTCATGGTTATATATGTTGTTTATGAATTACAAATTAAGCCAATAATTTAATTTTAGCACGATGGCCCGATTACGAATTTGCATAATCTCTGGAAAATAGTTGTCAGTATACACCAAAAACAAATCCGATGCAGGCTTATATCTCCATTGCAGACGCGCATTTAAATTAATATTTTTTGTCTGCTGGTTCAACTGAAAAAAGGTTGCAAAAAACAGTTTATTCGAAAAGGTAATATCAACCTTTGGTCGAATGATCCAAAACTGAGACGATACTTTCTTCGCAAGCATTTTATCCGTACCTGGAATTTCCACATCTTGAATATCATTGTAATCCACCGCCACAGAAACACTTCCATAGGGCTGGAATCGATAGCCGATATCGGCAGTCAAACCCGTACGCCATCCGTTACCGAAATAACCGCCAAAACGAGAGGTCAACGCATACGTAAATAACTTAATCGGGGAGGAACCATAACGCGCATTAACTGCATACCAATCGTGCTCAGTGCCTCTTTTTAACGCTGTATTACCCATGCGTGTCGCATCAAAATCATACAACAATTTGACGAAATCATACGATAGGTACAACCCAAATGTTGACCGATCCTTCATCGTACCATCATAAGCAACATAGGTCGTGTTATCTGTGTAGGTCCCCTGATTATTCCAATAAGACATAGACATCAACTTCAAACTGGTATAAAAGAGGTTGGTGTTTTTGTTTTTGGGATAAAATATTTTAGCGGCTTCGGGTTGAATTTGAAGGTAATTTATCCGAGGCACGTACCCCACTTCAGGATTATAATGCTCCCCTACCCATTGCTCCTTAATCGAGAAAGCCCAGTTATTATCTGCATAGGCCAATGAGGCTGCCTGCGAAAAATCATTTCCTTGGTTCAACGGACTAATCGTTTTAGAATAAAAAAGCGAACCTGTCCAAAAATTATCTTTAGAGGCTAAGTTATATTCAAACCCAACATCCCGATTGTATGGTTGGTAGCCATTGACTTTTTGTAAATCCGTATCAATAAAAGACTCTTTATTGACCATATATACCCCAATATTCGAACGAGCAAATAGTTTTCGCTGTAGGGCAATCATCGAATAATTTTGCGTAGGCACTCCCTTCGCATCAATGCGTTGCGACTGAACATTCAAAGCACCAATGCGCCAATCAGGATTCAACTTTCCACTGACACGTGCACCATATGTAATGGGTGTCTGCTCATAAATACCGGTTTTATTATTGAGCGCTAAGCCGATTCTACGAGAGAAAAAGGGGCGAATACTCTCTGTCCCAAACCCATCAAACAAATCCGAATTCTCGATAAAAAATTGCCGCTTTTCAGGATAAAATAACTCAAATCGATCCAAATTCGTTTGTTGGCGATCCACATCTACTTGTGAAAAATCCGGATTCAAGGTCATGTCCAAATTCAAACCCGAATTGATGGCGACTTTAATATCCCCACCTACTTGATTCCGCATCGAAGCGGGATCCTTGGATTCATAATTAGCCGTGAGGCCAGAAAGTCCATACGGAATTATAGAAATATTCTTTTTAGGGGCTGGGGGTGGTGTCTCCCAAACTAAGACACCAGCGTATGCCAAAGATGCCGTAGGAAATTGTCTGGGAACAGGTGCCCAGGCCGACTTCTCTTTGGCCTTTAAATCATAGCGGGAGAAGTTGATGCCCCAGCGATTGATGTTGTCTTTATAGCGAATAGATTTAAAGGGAATCGCAGCTTCAAAAATCCAAGAATCACGTTTATACGTTGTGGCGGATTCCCATTTATTGTCCCAGTTTAAGTTGACCTTCGCGCCTTCCGACATCTGTCCGTCCCATTGGGCACCTGCTGCATTCGCTCCAAATGCAAATCCCGTTGTCTTGTCTTCGAAAGTATCAATGAAAACCAAGAAATTGTCATTAACCCCAAAGGAGAAATCGCGCTTCATGGACTCAACGACAAAAGCCCCAGGTTCCTTTAAAAAACATTCCGCTGAAATGTAGATATACTTTTCGTCATAGGACATTTTCACATCGGTACGCACTTGAGCACACAACGAATCAAAAGGATTACACATCATGAAATCGCTGACAGCTGCGGCATCCAGCCAAGAAGACTCATTCAAAACACCGTCAATCACGACTTTTCCAGTTGCTTTTTGAATATGCATCTGAAATTTATCATTGATTTTCTGCGCCTGAATGAAGGAAACAATACAACTCAGTAAACACAGGATGAAAAAAAATCTTTTCATGTTCATTAAAATAGGTTAACAAACAAAGGTAAGTTATTTTTACCGGGGACTTGTGGGTCTTATAGGGCTTGATTATTTTTGCAACAAAATTTTAAAACAGCACACGCATGGGAAGAGCATTCGAATTCCGAAAAGCACGAAAATTTAAACGTTGGGGGCAAATGGCCAAGACCTTCACCAAAATTGGTAAAGATATTGTCATTGCTGTAAAAGCTGGAGGTGGAGACCCCTCTTCAAATTCACGTTTAAGAGCCATTATTCAGAATGCGAAGGCCGTTAATATGCCGAAAGAGAACGTGGAACGCGCCATCAAACGCGCAACTTCCAAGGACCAAGAAGACTACAAAGAGATTGTTTACGAAGGATACGCACAACATGGCATCGCTATTTTGGTGGAAACAACGACAGATAACATCAACCGTACTGTAGCCAATATCCGTTCATCTTTCACCAAATGTGGGGGTTCATTGGGCACAACAGGAATGCTGGATTTCATCTTCACACGTAAATCAGTTTTCAAAATTGCCGCGAAACCGGAAATCGATTTAGAAGAACTAGAATTTGAATTAATTGACTTAGGGGTAGATGAGGTGTTCTTAGATGAAGAAACGAACCAAATCAATATTTATGGAGAATTCACCGCTTTCGGAGGAATTCAAAAATACTTAGAAGGTCAAGGATATGAGTTATTGGGTGCCGACTTTGAACGCATCCCCGATGAAACGAAAGAGTTAACAGATGCGCAAGTGGCGGATGTCGAAAAACTAATCGAGCGACTGGAAGAAGACGATGATGTTCAGAACGTCTACCATAACATGGGATAATAAAAAAGGCCAGTTTCCTGGCCTTTTTTATTATATTCTAATTCCGAATAGGAATTAGCTCATTTCCCAACTAGCTTTGGCAAACCTTCAAGGATTGCCAAAGCTTAGTGGAAGTGGATTATTTTTTTAGGCGATATAAATACGGTGCCTTGTGTGCGCCTCCCGTATACTTCTTCTCAATTCGTTCCAATATATCTAGACTTAAAATCTTTCGTTGGAAATTCGTCCGCACCAAGCGTTTGCCTAAAATCGTTTCATACACGAGCTGCAACTCTGACATCGTGAACGTATCTCCCAGTAATTCAAAGGCAACTAATTTCTCGTCCAAACCACGACGCAAAGATTCCAACGCTTTAATGACAATCCGATTATGATCCAAGAATAGTTTAGGCAAAGCTGTCACGTCCATCCATTCAGATGCATCCGATAAACCATTGGGATTTACTTGAACTTTGGAATAATCCACTAGGGCATAATAGCCTATCGTAATAAAGCGTTGATCGACGAAATCCAGCTTATCCGTCTCTCCTCCCATCGCCTCGCTGACGCCACGGTGCTCATCTACCGCCCGATAATTTCGAGCCATGTCACCGAACGTGTAAAATTGTTCTAAATAAATGTCCATCAAGCCGGTGCGTTCCTCCAATATCCGCTGGGCTGCCTGATCCACGTCTTCTTCTAAGCCCACAAATCCACCTGCCAACGCCCATACAGGACTCTTCTTAAATTTCAACAAAAGGACCTTCAATTGATTTTCATGAAACCCGAAAATCACACAGTCGACCGAAATACTTGGTAACCATTGCGCTTCAAAACCCATTTACTTAATATTTTTAATCATAAAATCCTGAATCTGCTTCGCAAAAATCACGTAGCCTTTTTCGTTTAAATGCAGTTTATCCGCCACAAAGATATCCTGCATTAAGGTACCATCCGACAAATAAAATGGGCCATGCATATCAATAAAATAGCCTCCTTTGGCCTTTATCAAGGCATTCAATTCCCTTTGCTTATCGACCAATGCCGTGCGCGCTAAACTAGGTCGTGCAGCAACAAATACCAATTTAGCTCCTGGCACTTGCTTAGCTAATCGGACCACAAATTCATCATATTCAGCCGCAATCACTTGAGGACTTTTCCCGCGCGCAATATCATTATCGCCCTCATACATAATTACCCACTTCGGCTGATACTTCAACACCATCCGATCAAAATAATACAAGGCATCTGCTAGGGTAGAGCCGCCAAATCCCCGATTAATCGAAGCAGGCATCCCTTTCATATCCGCATCAAACGTCTTCCACAAACGAAAACTTGAGCTGCCCAAAAACAATACTTGGCCTTTAACGGGCATCGAAAGTGAATCTTGTTTTTCATAGGCCAGAATCTCCTTTTCAAAAGGATTTTGGGCCATTAAACTTGTGCTTACGAAAAGCAATAAGGCAATAAGTAGCTTATTCATTTGGATAGGTTAAACCAATTTGATTACGTATTTCATCTAATAAACCCATTAATTCCTGGCTGAACTGATGGGTCATCCAAGCATTCTCTGTCCGACCGGCCCATAAATCTTCCTGAACCGCATCAGCCTCATAACTATAGCCCCAACCCTTCCGTTCTGTCTCAATCACCGTTTCCTCCCCATCGTAAATCGTCAAAGTCATGCCTTTCGTTTCATGGAATCGCGGATGCATGTAGATTTTGCCCAGCGTTCCGTAAACCGTGCAGGTCGTATCTGTTTGCGCTGCGAAGGTCGAGAATAAACTCGCCGTCGCACCGGAAGCATACTTGGTGGCAATCGAACAATTCATATCAACGCCAGAAGGAGCCATTACACCCGTCGCCTTCATTTCAAGCGGTTGGCCCAACAAAAGTTTCGAAATAAATAAGGGATAAATACCAATGTCCAACAAAGATCCACCCGTCAAATGTGGATTAAACCAACGCGCCTCCTCATCATATGCCGCCTTAAAGCCAAAATCCGCCACAACGTGTTTGATGTCGCCGATTACGCCCGAAGCAATAATTTCTTGTAATTGAGCAATCGAAGGATGAAAACGCGTCCACAAAGCCTCCATCAAGTATAACTTTTTCTCCCGCGCTTTTGCAATCATCGCATTCACCTGCTTGCTATTAATCGCAAAGGCCTTTTCGCACAACACATGGACTCCTGCTTCTAAACAAAGCAGCGTATGCTCATAATGCAAACCATGTGGAGATGCGATATACACGACATCAATTTCACCACTGGCCAACATCTCTTCATAGGAGCCATAGGCCTTAACCTCAGTTCCATATTGTGCAGCAAATGCTTTCGCACGCCCCAAATCACGTGAGGAAACAGCCGACAAATATCCATTTTTCGCATGAACGAGATCATCTGCAAATTTTGTTGCAATGCCGCCACACGCTAATATACCCCAACGAATGGGCTTTCCAGTTTGAATCATAGGTTTAGACAATTGTACTTATAAAGACCCTAATGTAGCAATTAAAGCTTGAACTTGGTCATAATTAACGGCTGGGAAATTCGCAATTCGAATTTGTGTTTCCTTCATCTTTCCATAACCTGAACCCAAAATCATATCCGATTTCGCCTGCACCTGTTTAATAACATCGCCCGCCAATCCCTTACAATTCAAGACCACAACGGTGGCAGAACGATGATTTGGATTCTCAACAAAGATTTCAAAATCCCCAGATTTAGTTGCAAAATCATACAAAGCTTTCGCCTTGCGATCTGTCTCCTTCCGCATGGCATCCACCCCAACTTTATTGAAATCTTCAGCTACCTTCCCTAATACATATATCCCCATCACATTCGGTGTTTCGGGCGTTTCAAATTTCTTGTAATTTTCCCAAAGACTCGGCAAGGAATGGTAGGTTCCTACGATACCTTCATGCAATTTCATCCGCTCCGATTTCTCTAGCATCTTTTCATTCGCCAACCACACCCCTAAACCTGCAGGCATACCAAAAGCCTTCTGAACAGAGAACATCGCTGAGTCAACCAGGTTGAAATCTAAGTTGGTATATGGCGCCGAGGAAACCATATCGACCATCATCAATTTATCCTTGTTCGCCTTTTTGATTTTATGAATCTCAGCCGCTTTCATCTGCACACCTGAACTTGTTTCGTTCGCCGTGCAGCAAATCAATTCGGCGTATTCCGGCACCTCTACTTCCGAAGCATCGAATCCTTCACCGAAGGGCTTGTGCATCGCATGAGCAAACTTGTGTAACTCCTTCGAGAAATCGTAAAATTTCTTGGAGAATGAGCCATTCACTAAGTGAAAACTTTCATGCTCCACAGTATTCATGATTGCACGCTCCCAGATTTCCGTTGCAGAACCTGTAAACAAAACGGCAGTCTCTTTCGGCAAACCGAATAGTATACGCAATTGCTCATCGGCATGTTGGTAGATCTTACGAAATGCCGCCGAACGATGGGAAATAGACCCAATGTTTTGGCGAAACGCCTCCGCATAATGTGCCTCCACCGTTGGGTATAATGCTGCTGGACCAGGAGTAAAAAATGTGCTCATAATTAATATAACATTCTAAATTTGATCGTATTATCGATCAATTTCAATTCATTCACGATATCCTCCGCGTATTCTTTCGCCACATCCGTAATCACATAACCCGTCTTCTCCGTCGTTTTTAAATATTGCCCAATGATATTCACATAGTATTTTGCAAACACATTATTAATCTGTGCCAAAATTCCCGGCACGTTGTGGTGAATGTGCAACAAACGGTGTGCATTTTCCAAAGGCGGCAATTGCAATTCAGGAAAATTCACCGAACCATACGTGCTTCCATTGTTCATGAATTGCAATAATTTCGAAGGAACAAACTCCCCAATATTCGCCTGCGCCTCCTCCGTACTACCACCAATATGGGGCGTTAAAATCACATTCGGCAAGCCACGCAATTCATTGATAAACTCTTCATCATTCGTTTTAGGCTCATAAGGAAATACATCCACGGCTGTCCCCCAAACCTTACCCGATTTAATCGCATCCACCAAGGCTGGAATTTCAACGACATGCCCACGTGATAGATTCAAGAAAATCACATTGTCTTTCATCCATGAAAACTCTTGCTTGCCGATGATGTTGGTATTCGACTTCCGACCATCCACATGTAAACTCACAAAATCAACAGTCGACAATAATTCTTTCATGCTATTGCACTTCTTCGCATTACCTAAGGCTAGCTTATCGACGATATCAAAGAAATAAACTTCCATCCCCAAAGCCTCCGCTATGACAGAGATTTGTGTACCGATGTTTCCGTAACCCACCAAACCGATTTTCTTACCTCGAATTTCGAATGAATTTGTCGCGGATTTATCCCAAACACCAGCGTGCATTTTGGTTGACTTTTCGAAAATATTACGAGTTAACATGACCATCAAACCGATTGATAATTCCACGACACTCCGTGTATTCGAATAAGGCGCATTAAATACGGCGATTCCACGATTCTCACATTCCGCTAAATCGATTTGGTTCGTACCAATACAAAAAGCACCGACACACATCAAGCGTGATGCATTTGGATGCTCCAATACTTTTTTGGTCAAATTTGTTTTTGAACGTAATCCAATGATGGAAACATCCTTAATTTTTTCAATCAATTCATCCTCATCCAAGGCACCCTTCAACAATTCAACTTGGAAGCCTTCTTTGCTGAACAAAGCAACGGCTGTCGGGTGAACATTTTCTAGCAATAAAACCTTGATACGCGATTTCGGATAAGATTGCGCACGACTCAAGCCATTGATGTACAAAAACTCATCTAAGGATGGAACGACGAAATCTGCTTTATCGGTCACAGCCTTACGCGATACATTCTCGGTAAAAGCAAAGAACTTATTAGCTAATCCCGCCTCACGCAATTCGTAATCTGTGTAGCCGTCTCCAATCACAAATACCTCCCCTTCCAAAGCCAACGATTGCAACAAACGAACCTTTCCTTTATCCTGAGACAACAAATTCGTATGATCGTAACCGGTAATATTTCCTTCTCCGTCAAAGGTGAAGGTATTCGCATGAACATTTTCTGCCGCGATGCCCATGTCCGCGACCACGGGTACAATAAAGTCTTTAAATCCGCTGGAAACAATCAAGATACGGTCTGCATGCTCACGAATAAACGCTTTGTTCCGCTTGAACGATTCTGATATTTTTCCTTTCAAAAAGGCAATTAATTGATCAACATGCAATTGATTCGCAGGTAACAAAGCCACACGCTCACGAAGCGAATCAGCAAACGAATATTCCCCCGTCATGCCTTTATCGGTGATGTCCCGAATTTTGCCAACAATCTCAGCTTGCTTCGGATTGCCTTCTAAGGCGATGCGCGCTAGCTCATCTAATCCTTCAACTTTCGTAAATGTGCTGTCAAAATCAATGACGATGGTTAATTGTTCTAGCTCTTTGGTTGACATGTTATTCAATTTTCAATTTCCGTTAAACCATGCAGCGGCTCTTTGCTCAGCCCACGTTTGTCCCCGATAATTCCTCGGATAAAACCCGCAATGCCCTCCTGAATCGGGTAATTCGATTTGAACATAGTCCGAATCAATTTGCTCAGGCAGGCATTCCTGCGATAAAAATGGATCATTTTTCGCGTTGACAATCAAGGTTGGCACCTGAATCTCCGCTAAATAATACAAAGAACTATTACGTTCATAATAATCCTCCGCATCCTTAAATCCATGCAAGGGACCCGTTATCACATTGTCAAATTCATACAAACTGCGAATAGAGGTTAACATGGTCGGCGTAATATCCAAAGGATATCTCGCCGACTTTTCGGTAACTTTTTCTAATAGCGTTTGTAAGAAGCGATGTGTGTAGAGTCTGTTTTCCCGGCGAGTCAATTGCTGACTACTGCTGGAAAGATGCAAAGGTACAGAAAATGTAACAGCTTTTCGAACGAATTGCGATGCTTTTTTGCCATTTTCTCCCAACCATTTTAAGCTTAAGTTTCCGCCTAAACTAAAGCCCGCCAAGTAGATATCTTTCACGCCTCGAGCAATGGTTTGCTGGATCACAAAGTCCAAATCGTCCGTCGCCCCACTGTGATAAAAACGTAAATTCCGATTAGGTTCCCCCGAGCAGCTCCGGTAATTCCAAGCCAAAGCATTATACTCAGGCATCGCTCGGATGAGGCCCGTGACATAATGCCGCCGACTACTACCTTCTAACCCATGGGAAACGATTAGCAAGGGTTTATCCGAAAGATTTTCAGTACGCATGTGCAAATCCACATCCAAAAAATCACCGTCTGGCAATTCCCAGCGCTCGGCGTGCGTATGCGTCAGTGGAATCTTACGAAATAAAGCCGGATAAATACTTTGGGTATGCCCGTCCGGCAACCAAAGGGGTGCGCGATATGCTTGCATTAAATAAAGAAATCTGGAATTAAGGACTTCGCGTCAACCGATGCATCAACTTGATAGTTGGTGAAATCTTGAACACCCGACTCCGCTAATACGGCATCGTCGATAAAATAATGACCTGTGCAAGTTTTGGCATCGCGCTTCAATATGTCAAAACAGGCATCCGCCATAATATCCGGTTTCCGAGCCAAGCGCATCATTTCAGCATTGCCTACCGCAAATTCAATCGCCGCCGTCGCAATGATGGTTCGTGGCCACAAAGAATTGAAAGCAACTTTCCCTTCAAATTCTGCCGACATCCCTAAGGTGACCAAAGACATCCCAAATTTGGCCATCGAATAAGCCACATGATGCTTAAACCAGCGTGCTTCAAAATTTAAAGGCGGAGATAATGTCAAGACATGGGGATTTGCCGACTTCAACAAATGTGGTAAGCAGGCACGTGATACCAAATAGGTACCTCGGGCATTCACCCCATGCATCAAATCGAAGCGCTTCATTTCAGTTTCAAGTGTACCTGTCAACTGAATAGCAGATGCATTATTGATTAATACATCAATTCCGCCGAAGGTCTGTACTGCTTTATTGACAGCCTCTAAAACCTGATTTTCATCACGAATGTCGACAACACAGGGCAGCACACGCCCACCTAATGCCTCGATTTCTGCCGCAGCGGAGAAAATTGTTCCTTGTAATTTGGGATGAGGCTCAGCAGTCTTAGCTGCGATAACAACGTTTGCGCCTTCTGAGGCAAGCTTTTTGGCAATAGCCAAACCAATTCCGCGGGAAGCACCTGTAATGAAAACCGTTTTGTTTTTGAAGTCCATGTCGTTCTAATTAAACTTTATCTAAATTACGATTTTATTACTAAGACTTGTCAAATTTTAATTTTTGCGTTGTACTTTTGTATCCTAGTTTAGTCACCAATTACGAATGATCACACCGTTTAAGTCAGTCAGTATTTCTCATCGCAGTGCGCCACTCACCATTCGTGAGATGGTTGCCCTCAATGAGGAGGAAAGCAAAGCTTTTACACTCAAGTGCAAAGACCTATTTGGCTTGCAAGAATTGTTGATCGTCTCTACATGTAACCGGACAGAACTTTATTTCACCACCCAGGAGGATATTTCAGAACAATTAATCAAAGCCTTGTTGATCGAAAAAGGATTAACTAACACGGCCGATTATGTGAATTATTTCATCCAAATGAATGAAACCAATGAATCACTTCAACATTTATTTGAAGTGGCTACGGGTCTACAATCGAAGGTGGTAGGTGATTTACAAATCCCGAATCAAATCAAAAAAGCGTATCAATTAGCGGCAGACCATAACATGGCTGGGCCCTATTTGCACCGCTTAATGCATACCATTTTTTACTCCAACAAACGCGTAGCGCAGGAAACTTCGTTTCGTGATGGAGCCGCTTCTGTATCCTATGCCACTGTTGCATTAGCAGAAGAATTATCTCAGGCCTTAGCTGCGCCGAAAGTCCTTATTTTAGGCTTAGGTGAAATTGGAATCGACGTTTGTAAGAACTTTGAGGACAAAGATTTCGCAGAAGTTACGGTCATGAACCGTACCTTGGAAAAAGCGGAACGCATTGCACAGGGGAAAAATTTCCGCGTAGCACCCTTTGAAGATATGTGCAAAGAAGTCGAAGCGGCTGACATCATCATCTCTTCAGTTCGCACTGATTCACCGATTATCACACAAGAAAAATTGAAGGCAATGCAATTGCTTTCGTTTAAATATTTCATCGACTTATCGGTTCCTCGGAGCATTGAGGAGGGCGTCGAAAAAGTTTCGGGTGTATTATTGTACAACATTGATTCCTTGAAAGAACGTGCAGATGAGGCTTTGGCCTTGCGTATGGCATCCATTCCGGATGTAAGAAACATCATTACCGAAAGCATTGACAGCTTTAATGATTGGTCGAAGGAAATGGAAGTTTCACCTACGATTCATAAATTGAAAGGCGCCTTGGAGCAAATCCGCAAGGAGGAAATCAACCGTCATCTAAAAGGACTGAGTGCAGAAGAAGTGGAGAAGTTGGAAAAAATCACGGCCTCATTGGTCCAAAAAATCATTAAACAACCCATCATTCATTTGAAAGCTGCCTGCAAACGCGGAGATTCTGATGCGATGGTAGATGTATTAAATGATTTATTCAATCTCGAGCAATTCGAAGAGCACGAATCCTAATCCATGGACAGCGCATTACTGAATAAATTGGCCCGCTACTGCGCCTATCAGGAACGCTGCATATCAGAAATCAGACAGAAAATTCACGAATTAGACTCCTTGGCTGATCAGGAGATTTATATCCAATGGCTACAGGAGAATAATTACCTCAATGAAAGCAGGTTTGTTGGGCTATACATCCGCTCTAAATTCAACCAGAAGAAATGGGGACGAGGCAAAATCCAATTTGAATTGCGAAAAAAAGGCATTTCCGATTCGGAGATCCAGGTACATTGGAATGAAATCGCCGAAGAAGATTATTCAGAGGCATTAAAAACATTGCTCGAAAAAAAAGCCGCCTCCTTGAAATCAGGAACTTCAAACGAAAAATACCAAAAGTGTTATCGCACCGGCTTATCCAAAGGCTTCGAACCAGGATTAGTCGCTCAAGTATTAAAGGGACTTTTCCCGAGGGGATTTGCATAAAATCATTTTTTTCATACCTTTGGGACATGGATTTCAAATCGACTACTTATTACGCAGGTTATTATTACGCAGGATATTACGTCTGCGCGTAACCGGTTTGATAGGTTTTTGATGTTAACTTATTTTCGCCGGCCTGTGAGTCGGCATTTTTATTTTATGAGCTTTTC
>JBEEOB010000143.1:0-12459 GCA_041191865.1 Bacteroidota bacterium | reverse complement strand
TCGACGGCATTACCCGTATCAGGTTCAATGGGTATAATCTCAGCCTTTTTTAGAGGCACCCCTTTTTGTGGATGCACAAAGTTACAAATTTTTCTACCTTTGCAAGCCATTCGCCTGTTCAGAATTTTATGATTGTCAAAGAGTTTCTTTCCCTATACAAATCAGACGGAATTGTTCAGCACATTTCTGAACAAATTCATCGTTCTGAGCCGCAAAATACCTATATCAAAGGGCTTTGCGGCGCCCTGGATACGGTCCTGATCGCTTCACTACTCAAGGAAAATAACCCTTTTTTAGTCATTTGTGAAGGTAAAGAGGAGGCACAATATGTATTAAATGACCTACAGTCCCTGGTAGGCGAATCCGCCGTCATCCTATTTCCCATGTCACATAAAAAACCCTATGTGTGGGAAGAAGTTGACAATGCCAATGTGCTTATGCGGGCAGAAGTACTCAACGTTTTAAGCAATTATAGCAAACAAGCATTAATCATCGTCAGTTATCCCGAAGCCATGACGGAAAAGGTGATTAACCGAAAGTCATTAGTTAAAAACACGCTGTCCATCCGCGTAGGAGACAAAATTGATCGCAATTTTGTGGCAGAAACGCTGAATGAATATGATTTTGAACGCACCGACTTCGTCTATGAAGCGGGTCAATATTCTGTGCGTGGGGGAATATTAGATGTATTTTCGTATGCGGCGGAATATCCTTACCGACTGGATTTCTTCGGCGACGAGGTAGACAGTATTCGTACCTTTCATCCGGAAACCCAATTATCCATCCAATCCGTTTCGGCCATGCACCTCATTCCCGATGTGCAAACGAAATTGGTTCAGGAAACGCGCGAATCCTTCTTTACCTTTTTACCCTCAACGACACGCATTTGGCTGAAGGATTTTAGCATGCTCATGGATGCGATTGAGACGAATTTTGAAAAGGGGGAAGCCGCTTATTTGGCAAACAGCAGTTCGGATATCAATGTATTAAACAAACCGGAAGAACGCTGGGAGACGAATAAAAGTATCAAAAAATCCTTGCAGCAATTTACCTGTGTGGAATTTGGAAAACGGACGCATCTGAAAAACAGCCAGACGATTGTTTATCCTTCCAAAAACCCAGGCGTTTTCCAAAAAGATTTCGAAAGACTCGCAAATACGCTGTTGGACAACCAAACAGCTGGATTTCAAAACATCATTTGCTCGGAATCACCCCGGCAATTGGAACGACTTGATGTGATTTTCAACGAAATCAATACGAGTATTCAGTTTAAACCTTTGCAGATTTCCTTGCGGGAAGGCTTTATCGACGAACAAACAAATATTGCCTTTTATCCTGACCATCAATTATTTGATCGTTTTCACCGCTCCAAAGAGAAAAACAAGTTCTCCAAAAGCAAAGCACTTACCTTAAAGGAATTACGTAGCCTTCAAGTGGGTGATTTCGTTACGCACGTCGATTATGGAATTGGTCGGTTTGCGGGATTAAATTTGATTGAAACTTCGAATGGGGAACAAGAAGTCATCCGACTCATTTACCGTGACGATGATGTGCTATCCGTTTCGATCCATTCGCTACATAAAATTTCTAAGTATGCAGGCAAGGAAGGCGCACCGCCAACCATGTCGAAATTGGGTACCCCCGAATGGGAAAACAAGAAATCGCGCGTAAAAAAACAGGTTAAAGACATTGCAAAAGAGCTCATTTCGCTCTATGCCAAACGTAAAAATGCGCCCGGATTTGCCTTTTCACGTGACACCTACCTGCAAGCTGAACTAGAATCGTCCTTTCTATATGAGGATACGCCTGACCAAGCTAAAGCGACAGCAGATGTTAAAGCCGACATGGAAAAGCCTCACCCGATGGACCGTTTGGTTTGTGGCGATGTGGGCTTTGGTAAAACAGAAATTGCGATTCGTGCCGCATTTAAAGCGGTAGCGGATTCCAAACAAGTGGCTGTACTTGTGCCTACGACGGTTTTGGCCATGCAACATTACCGTACGTTTCATGATCGTTTAGCGGCATTCCCGTGCAAAGTTGAATACGTGAATCGATTTAAGTCGGCCAAGCAAATCAAGGAAACATTAGAGAGGGTCGCTAACGGCCAAACAGATATTTTAATAGGTACACACCGCTTGGTTAATAAAGATGTGCATTTCAAAAATCTAGGCCTCATGATTATTGATGAGGAACAGAAGTTTGGAGTGAAGGTCAAAGATCGCTTGAAAGAAATGCGCGTGGATGTCGATGTACTTACATTAACAGCCACCCCGATTCCTCGGACCTTGCACTTCTCCTTGATGGGAGCGCGTGATTTATCAATCATTGCGACACCGCCACCCAATCGCCAACCTGTTGAGACGAAATTAGTTGTCATGACCGATGAGTTATTGCGCGATGGTGTTCGAGACGAGTTGGCCCGAGGCGGCCAAGTCTTTGTTGTCCATAATCGAATTAACGAATTAGAAAGTACGGCCAATCGTATTTTACGTTTGGTTCCCGATGCGAAAATTGGTGTGGCGCATGGGCAGATGGAGGGCGATAAGCTCGAGAAAATCATGATGGATTTCATCGAGGGGAATTACGATGTATTGGTCGCGACGAACATCATCGAATCCGGATTGGATATCCCCAATGCGAATACGATTTTCATTATTAACGCGAATCATTTTGGCTTATCTGATTTACACCAAATGCGTGGTCGGGTTGGACGTTCGAATAAAAAGGCTTTTTGCTATTTGGTTACGCCGTCATTATCCGCTTTAACGAGTGATGCCCGCAAGCGATTGAGTGCTTTGGAGGAATTTTCAGATTTAGGAGATGGGATCAAAGTTGCGATGCGCGATTTGGATATTCGGGGTGCGGGGAATTTATTAGGTGCGGAGCAATCTGGCTTTATCAATGATTTGGGTTATGATATGTACCACAAAATTTTGGATGAGGCGGTACAAGAATTGAAGGAGAATGAATTTAAGGCACTCTTTGAAACGGATTTAAGTGAAATCGCAGAGGCCTTGAAGGTCGATTGCCAAATAGAAACCGATTTACGGGTTTTGATTCCGGAGGATTATGTATCGAGTATTTCTGAGCGCTTAGGTTTATACACCCGTTTGGATGAGATTGATGACGAGCCGAGTTTGACAGGATTTATCACGGAAATGGAGGACCGATTTGGCAAAATGCCTTTGGAGGTACAAGATATGATTGACTTGGTGCGTTGCCGGTGGAAGGCGCAAGTCTTGCGGGTGGAAAAAATCACCTTGAAGAGCAATATATTGAAATTGTATTTCGTTTCAAAAGAGATTCCGCAGGAGATTGTGCTCAAGGTTATCCAGTTTGTCAATAGCAAAAAAGGACAATGTCAGCTTCGTGAAAAATCAGGAAAAATGATTTTACAAGTGGACAGAATAAGCACCATCCCAGAATTAAACACTATTTTGGTGGATATTTTGGGATAGCATAGCAGGATTAAGTTGATTTTTATACCTTTGTTTTTCAAATTCTGACGAAAGAGCATATAGATGATTGCTAAATTATTAAACGTACTAGGCCTTTGTGCTAGCTTATTCATGTTGACTTCCTGCCCAGGTGGCTTGAAAGGTGGACTTGCGAGTGGATCAAAACCCAACAGTGTCAATATCGGCAATGTCTCAACAACAACCGGTTTAGCCTACAATACCAAAAACGGATTTCAGGTTGACAAAAAATTCACCGGACAATTAACAGGCCCAAACTTGGTTTTCATTGAAGGAGGTCGTTTTACGATGGGTTCATTGGAAGAGGACGTGTTAGGATTACACGACAATATCGAGCGTACCGTATCGGTTCAATCCTTCTACATGGATGAAACAGAGATAGCAAACGTGCATTATTTAGAATATTTGAATGCTGTTAAGAAGGATTCAACACAAGATTTTTACGAATCCGCATTACCTGACACGACGGTTTGGCGGAATGATTTGGCCTTCAATGACCCGTATGTCGAGCAATATTTACGTTTCCCAGGTTTCCGTATGTATCCTGTAGTAGGTGTTTCATGGAAACAGGCAACCGATTATTGCATTTGGAGAACGGCAGCAGTTAATAATAATTTAGCTGCAGCACCCGCTTCAAAAATAAAATTACCGAAGAAATCAGCGGCAGGTGCAGCGACAACCGCAGCAGCTCCTCGTACGAATGCAAATGCGCGATTAACAATCGAATCAGGACGTGTGTTGCCATCATACCGCCTCCCTACAGAAGCGGAGTGGGAATATGCAGCGAAAGCGATGATTGGAACGCAGCAGCAAGATGAGAATCAGGTAAACCAACGTATTTATCCATGGGATGGTCCATCCTTGCGTGAGTCATCGGGTAAAGGTCGTGGAACGATGCTTGCCAACTTTAAGCGTGGACGTGGGGATTATGCCGGTATTGCAGGTAAGTCCAATGATGGCGCCATTATCACTGCCGAAATTTACAAATACGCACCAAACGATTTTGGTTTATACCAAATGGCGGGGAATGTGAATGAGTGGGTACAAGATTTGTATCGTCCATTATCTTTCCAAGACTTTAACGACTTGAATCCGGTTCGTCGGAATGACAAGGAAGATAAAGAGTCGCGTTACGATAGCAAAAACAACCAATCCTTGATTACGAATAAAGTACGTGTGTACAAAGGGGGATCATGGGCAGATGTGGCTTATTGGTTAGCGCCAGGTTCACGTCGTTTCTTAGATGAGGATTCTGCAACGGCAACCATTGGATTCCGTTGTGCCATGATTTCTGCGGGAACAAACAAATAACAAAAAGCTTATTTCAAGGCTGCTAGTGTAAAAAAGGATACTTCCTTGGCACCGGCAGCCTTTATTTTTTCTGCTGCGGCCAACAAAGTCGCGCCCGTCGTCAATGTGTCATCCACAACCAAGACGTGTTTCCCATGTACATCAGCCATGACCTGGAATGAATCTTTCAGGATTTCAAAACGGTGTGAACGATCCTGTCCTATGAGCGAGTTTGTTTGAATAAATTTCCGCAAGCCCTGTGGGAGGATGGGGATTTGTAAACCTTTGGCAAGACCATTCCCAATACATTCCGCTTGATTATACGAGCGTTCTCGAAGTCTTTTTGTGTGCAAGGGAATCGGGATGATGCAATCCACCTCGTGAAAAAAATGGGACTTTTTCAATGATTGGCCCGCCCAAAGACCTAAATAATCACCTAATTCATGTGCCCCCTTGTACTTGATTGCGTGCATCAGGTGCTGCACACGCCCGCCAGCTGCAAATACAAAAAAGGTTTGAACCTCATCATAGGCAAAGAGTCCATCAAACTTCGCGCGAAGCCACCAAGGAGAATTTTGCGTGTAATCGACTCGAGCTAAGGAGATTCGACAATAGGTACAGATAAATTCTTCCGACTCAAAAAGGGGGTCTTCGCAAGCGAAACAGAGTTTTGGGTAAAGCAATTGTAAAAAGGCGTTAAACATCTGCGAAATATTTTTGTATTTAATTAAGTTTCAGTAATTTTGCACCCCTAAACGAGTACCTAGACAAATCATTGTCCAAGTATTTGATTATTAACAAACGGATTAAAAAATCATTTCATAATTAACAATTTAAAATGGCACGCGATTTAAAATTCACTAGAAACATCGGTATTGCTGCGCACATTGATGCGGGTAAAACCACGACCACGGAACGTATCCTGTATTATGCAGGGGTTTCCCACAAAATCGGTGAGGTACACGATGGTGCGGCAACAATGGACTGGATGGAGCAAGAGCAGGAACGTGGTATCACGATTACTTCTGCGGCGACAACAGTAGGTTGGAAATACCGCGATCAAGATTACCACATCAACATTATTGATACTCCAGGTCACGTTGACTTTACAGTAGAGGTAAACCGTTCATTACGTGTATTAGATGGTCTAGTATTTTTATTCTCTGCCGTTGACGGTGTAGAGCCACAATCAGAAACAAACTGGCGTTTGGCGAACAACTACAACGTAGCGCGTATTGGTTTCGTTAACAAGATGGACCGTTCGGGTGCTGACTTCTTAAACGTGTGTAAGCAAGTGAAAGAAATGTTGGGTAGCTACGCGGTGCCATTGCAATTGCCTATCGGAGCTGAAGAAGGATTCGAAGGGGTAGTTGACTTGGTTAACTTCCGTGGTATCAAATGGAACGAGGCAGATAAGGGAATGACATTCACTGAGGTACCTATCCCAGATGATATGTTGGAAGAGGCGACAGAATACCGTGAGAAATTATTAGAAGCGGTAGCTGAGTTTGATGAGACTTTGATGGAGAAATATTTCGAAGATCCAGCATCTATCTCAGAAGATGAAATTTTAGCAGCTTTACGTGCGGCTACGATCTCAATGAAAATCGTTCCAATGTTATGTGGTTCATCTTTCAAAAACAAAGGTGTTCAAACGATGTTGGATTATGTAATGGCGATCTTGCCATCACCAATGGATAAAGAAGGTGTTCGTGGAACTCACCCAGATACGGGCGAAGAGATTTTACGTAAGCCAAGTGAGTCTGAGCCATTCGCGGCTTTGGCATTTAAAATTGCAACGGATCCTTACGTAGGTCGTTTATGTTTCATCCGTGCGTATTCAGGTGGATTAGATTCAGGTTCTTATGTATTGAACAACCGTTCAGGAAATAAGGAGCGTATCTCTCGTATCTTCCAAATGCACGCAAACAAGCAGAACTCAATCGAGCGTTTAGGTGCAGGTGATATCGGTGCGGTAGTAGGTTTCAAAGACATCAAAACGGGAGATACCCTTTCTGATGAGAAACACCCAATCGTATTAGAAGCAATGGACTTCCCAGAGCCAGTTATCGGATACGCAATCGAGCCTAAGAAAACGGCTGATGCGGATAACTTCTCGAAAGCAATCACGAAGTTGATCGAAGAAGATCCAACTTTACAAGTTGAATCAAACGAAGAGACTGGTCAAACGATCATCAAGGGTATGGGTGAGCTTCACTTAGAAATCATCATCGACCGTATGCGTCGTGAGTTCAAAGTAGAAGTTAACCAAGGTGCTCCTCAAGTAGCTTACAAAGAGTCATTGACTAAGACGACAGAACACCGTGAGGTTTACAAGAAACAATCAGGTGGTCGTGGTAAGTTTGCTGATATCGTATTTGAAATCGGACCAAGAGAAGATGACAAACCAGGTTTAGAATTCGTTAATAACATCGTGGGTGGTGTGATTCCTCGTGAATTTATCCCAGCGGTTCAAAAAGGTTTCGAAGAAGCAATGAAAACAGGTGCTTTGGCTGGATACCCAATGGATTCCATGAAAGTTCGTTTATTCCACGGTTCATACCATGATGTCGATTCAGATTCATTATCATTTGAATTAGCAGCTCGTATGGGTTACAAAGAATCAGCGAAACAAGCAGGTGCTAAGTTAATGGAGCCTATCATGGCCGTTGACGTAGTTACTCCAGACGAATATACTGGACCTATCACAGGTGACTTAAACCGTCGTCGTGGTATCATGAAAGGTATGGATTCTCGTCAAGGAGCTGTTATCTTGAAGGCTGATGTACCTCTTTCTGAATTATTCGGTTACGTAACTGATTTACGTACGATGTCTTCAGGACGTGCAACGGCTTCGTTAACGTTCTCTCACTACGAATTCGTTCCGCAAAACATCGCTGACGAAGTAGTTAAGAAAGCAAAAGGATTGTAAGATCCTTTAAGCAGAGTAAAAGCCCGAACTTCACCGTTCGGGCTTTTTTTGTGGGGTGTGGGTAAACGCTGCCGGGGTCTGCGACCCCGGCAGCGTTACCGCCCAAAGCTACAGAAAGTGTGCGGCAAAACGTCCCAGAAAACTGATAATTTTAGGCTGTAAAATAGCGCTTAAATGCCTGAATCGGCAATTCAATTAAACGATACGATAAGTAAGCTGATAAACCGAGTACCCCTACAGATACCATATTATAAGGCAAAACAGGAATCACAATTCCCATCCGACTAGCCAATTGAAAAAACAAATCCGGAACCACCATGTGATACAAATACAGCCCGTAAGACATTTGGCCTATCAAGCGCAATGGCCGAACAGCTAAAACACGCGACCATAGGCCGGGCTGCATCGCATAAAACAACAAAGCCACCGAAACCATCGCGGTAAACGTTCTAAAAAACAATTGCCTCACCAAGTCCGCATCTGAATGTTGCAAACACAACATCAGAAAGCAAAAGCCCACCGGAACGATCAAGCGTTTGATCCATAAGCCCACAACTACAGCATGACCCGAACGCATGTAATGGGCCAACAAAGCTCCCCAGGCAAATGTGTCCACACAGGCAAACATGCTGACTCCTTGACCTCCATTCACATGGATAGAAAAATAACGAAAAACAACGCCAAAGATGACTGTAAACCACAGGAAATAAGCCCGAAAACGAACGGCAAGTAATAACATACAAAGTGGCCAAAGCAAATAAAACTGCTCCTCCACCGCTAAAGACCAATAGGGAGATAAGGCATCCGCCCAATTTCCGTGTAACTCAATCCAATAATTAACTAAATAAGACCAATAATACACCGGGTGCTCGTAAAAGTCTGAATTCAACACAATGGAAAAGCGCTTAAGCACCAACAACCCAATTAACACCAAGAAATAAATAGGGAAAATCCGGAGCGCGCGACGCACAACAAAATTTTTGAATGATCTAATAAAAGTGCCTAAGGCCTGTTGCTCCATCAAAATATTGGAAATCAAATAACCACTGAGCACAAAAAACAAGGTCACCCCAATCGGACCATTCGGCATCACATTAATTCCCTGACCTTCCGGAAACCAATGATAAACCAATACCAACAAAATCGCCAAAGCACGAACTCCGTCCAGCGCAGGGATGTATTTCATAGCAACAAAACTAAGTAAAACCTCTTATCCTTCCTACAACCGTTTCATCCCCTCAAAATATCTTTCGTCGAAAAGTTCCCACTTTATCAGCGGAAGCATGTATTTTTGATTCGAATTTTTCTGATACCATGACAAAAATTATTGAGACCAACCATATTTCCAAACGCTACGTGATGGGAGAAGAGATTATCGACGCACTCAAAGACGTCACAATCTCCGTAAACAAAGGTGAATATGTTGCTTTCATGGGCCCATCCGGATCAGGAAAATCAACCCTCATGAACATTGTTGGATGTTTAGATACACCTAGCACCGGATCTTACATCCTAAACGGGCAAGACGTTTCGACCATGTCGGAAAATGAATTAGCCGCCGTACGTAACAAAGAAATTGGATTCGTTTTCCAAACCTTTAACCTACTTCCAAGACAATCCGCCTTAGAAAACGTGGCTCTTCCACTCATCTACGCAGGCTATTCCAAGTCAGAACGCACGAGAATTGCCATGGAAGCCCTTAAAGGCGTCGGACTAGACAATCGGGCACTGCACAGGCCCAACGAGCTCTCAGGAGGTCAAAGACAACGTGTCGCAGTGGCACGCGCCTTAGTCAACGATCCTTCTATCTTATTGGCCGATGAACCTACAGGTAACTTGGATACCAAAACTTCGTATGAAATCATGGACCTTTTCGATCAATTGCATAAAAAAGGCAATACCATCGTCATGGTTACCCACGAAGACGATATTGCCCAATATGCTCACCGAATCATTCGTTTACGCGATGGTGTTGTAGAATCTGACACGATCAACAAAAACGTCCGCAAAGTCGAAAAAATCTAAACTTTCACGCGATCCGTTCCATAAGGTGCGCGTTGCTCCCGACGTAACCAAGTATTTGCCTCTGCATGATTAACGAAATGCTCTTTCGTCGGATCCCATGCTAGTTTTCCGGGTACTTTCATCGCTATATGCGTGATTAAACAAACCGTGCAGGCCCGATGACCCATTTCGATTGGAGAAATCGGCTCCTTACGTGATTCGATACAATCCAACCAGTTACCATGTTGGTCATCTGAATGATACAAATGCAATTCATTTGCCCCAATCACCGATTCTAAAATCTTCGGATCCGAAGCATCCAACGCCTTCGAACGTACTTTTGAGGTTGGGTCACTCGACGTAGCCGCATAATCCCCACGCGAAACAAATATCCACCCTTCAGAACCTTCGTAGCGAATTCCATTGGGAAACCCTCCTGAGGTATACATCGTAATGCCATTCGCATATTCCGCTTTGGCCATGAAATCGCCATGTACATTCCATAAACCTGATTTTGGAAACTCGGCTACCGCCTCGACCGAAATAGGACCTGTATATTCCGTATCCATTCCCCAGGCTGCGGAATCATAATGATGCTGCCCCCAGCCGGTAATCATCCCCGCACCAAACTGCTCCATGCGCAACCAACCGGGACGATCATAACCCTTTTGTGGATGCACCGCTATCTCGGTATAAGGCATGTTGGGCGTAGAGCCCAACCACATGTCGTAATTAAATCCTTTAGGTATCGGCATCGCAGGGGCCGCAGGGCCTGATGGGTCACCTGGCAAACCAACTTTCACGGTATGTAATTTCCCGATCCGACCATTCCGCACCAACTCAGCCGCGATGCGGAACTGTGAAGTGGAACGTTGCTGCGTACCTACCTGTAAAATACGTCCCGTTTTCTTGATCACATTGGCCAGCTGTCGGCCCTCGTGAATCGTCAATGACGTAGGTTTCTGTAGATAAATATCTTTCCCGGCCAATGCTGCTTCCATGGCTGGTTGGGCATGCCAAAAATCAGGCGTACTAATCATCACCGCATCAATGTCTTTATTCAATAACATTTCCCGGTAATCATCGTACATTTTCACATCAATGTAATTCGACTGACCTGTTTTTTTTGTGTAGTATTCCTCGACCAATTGCTTGGTCTCTTCCGTCCGATGCCGATCCAAATCACAAACCGCCATAATCCGCGCCTTATCAAACTTCCAGGTCCCAGGTAAATCATGCGTACGAGCAATTCGACCACAACCGATTTGGCCGATATTAATCTTATTACTCGGCGCATCTTTTCCTCCCAATACATGTGCCGGCACAATCGTTGGGAAACCTAATGTCCCCACCGCTCCCATGGCTAAGTTGTTAATGAAGTTTCTCCTTTTCATGCTTTAATGGATATGTTGGTTGCGTTTTTCTGAGCGATTAAAGCCAGTTCTGTTGATAAGAAACAATGCGCTTGGGTCATGGCTGTTTCCGTACGATTTAATACGTCATTGACCAACAATTCACCATGTGGTAAATTGACATCTTTGCAATCAATATACAACGTCTCTTTATTGTTCACGATATATAAATGACTTCCTGTCCCGTGTGGTGAAGCGATATCCGTATTCTTGCGAACCTCAATATAACCATCGGTTCCCAAGATGGTTAGTCGGCCATCTCCCCATGTATTCAGCCCATCCGGCGTAAACCAATCCACCCGGATGTATCCCGAACCTTTATTGCTTCGCAACATCAAATCGCCAAAATCCTGAAATTTTGGATATTGCGGATGGTGATGGTTTGCGATTTGTGAGGCGACCACTTCCCCTTGCGTAGATCCCGTAAAATGCAAAAATTGGTCTACTTGATGTGAGGCAATATCGGTAATAATTCCCCCATAGTACTTCGTATCAAAAAACCAATCCGGACGCGAATTGACACTCATGCGGTGCGGCCCTGTCCCCAAGGTCTGCATGACTTTTCCGATTTTTCCTTGCGCGACCAATTGGCTTGCCAGCTCCGTCGCTTTATTCTCAAATCGTTCACTGAATGAAATCGAATAGATCCGATTCGTTTCTTTTTGAACCTTTCGAACCTCCGCTAATTGCTCTAAACTAATAATCCCCGGCTTATCCACCATGTAATCTTTCCCATGTTGCATGACACGTATTCCCAGCGGAGCGCGCTCATGCGGGGTAATCGAGCTTAAAACCAACTTAATCGAAGGATCTTCTAATACCTCAGCCTCACTCTTCACCAATTTCGCCTGTGGATACTTCTTGGCAAAGTCCTTAATCAAATCCGGCTCTTTGGCATAATAGGAAACAAATTCTCCGCCCCCACGAATGATTGAATTCGCCATGGAATAAATATGGCCATGATTAATGCCCACCACACCGAAGCGTAAACGAGGAGCAATTATTTTTTCGGGAGCAGCTTTAACAAAGGATGAGGTAACGTCTTTGACAGATGGCATAAAGGCCAATCCGCTTAACAAACTAGCGTCGTGAAGGAACTTCCGACGGTTCGAAGCATTCGATTTCATGTATGAATAGGTTTAAACTATTCCTAAAAGTAAAAAAAAAGGCGAGCCTACTGAATATTAAACACAAAAAAGCTGCCCATTTCTGAACAGCTTTCTTTTATATAAAAAAATCTCAAACCTATTTTTTCTTCTCTTTAACACGAGCAGCTTTTCCTTGCTTACCACGCATGTAGAATAAACGTGCACGACGCACTTTACCACGACGCAATACTTCGATT
>JBEEOB010000142.1:0-3897 GCA_041191865.1 Bacteroidota bacterium | reverse complement strand
TGGACGTGCTGCGATAATGATTAATTCTTGTTTTTGCCAACCGGATGTCAAGCGATCCAAATCCGTAAAGCCGGATGGAATACCTGTCATTCCACTTTTTTGTTGTTGCTTCTCTTCTAATTCTGCAACAGCTTTTAAGAGGATGTCCGACATACTCTCATAGTTCTTACGAATATTGGATTCTGCAATTGTAAATAACTCTTGTTCCATACGGTCCAAAATTTGGAACACGTCCGTCGTATCTTCATACGATAAACGTTGGATTTCAGAAGAAACATGAATTAGCTGACGCTTGATGTATTGCTCAATGATAATACGGGCGTGAAATTCCACGTTCGATGTGGAACTAACCCTTGAAGTTAATTGAGCCAAATAAGCCGTCCCTCCTGCTTTTTCTAAATCCCCTGTGGACTTTAAATGATTATTAACGGTTAATAAATCAACGGGTTGAGATTGCTGGAAAAGCGCCTGAATCGCACCGAATATTTTGGTATGCGCCTCTTTGTAGAAACTATCAGGTTTCAGTAATTCAATCACATTCGCCAAAGGCTCTTTTTCAAGCATTAAAGCACCTAATAATGCTTCCTCTAAATCAACAGCTTGAGGAGGTAATTTGCCTAAACCTAAATCACTTAGCCTTTGTGGCATATTTGACCGATTTGAGCTATTAATACCCTGTTTGCCCTTGTTAAAAGTTTGCGATGTGTTATTCGAATCCATAAGTACAATTTTACAATTTTTTATCAAAAATATCACCTTGTTGGTGAGATAAAATTTCAATATTTTTCTATTTTAGTACTTTCATTCAACTTATAAAATCTGCCTACTTGTTAGAGAAAATAATTTCCTTGTCGGACATCTCCCTGATTGAATTTTTAGGGGTTTCCAATTCCAATTTTCAGCTTTTGACCGAAGCATTTCCACAGACTAAAATCATTGCGCGTGGGGATCAATTGATTATTCGTGGATCAGATGATCAGATGGCCTTGGTGGAAGCCATTGTTAATCAATGTATTCAACATTTGAATAAGCACAATACGTTTACGGCTGTGCATATGAAAGCCTACATCGAGGCCATGTTGAATCCTACCGGTGAAGAAATGGAAACACCTTGGGTGGAAGATAAGGATGTTTTACTTTTTGGGAATAAAGGCATTGTCATCAAAGCTAAGACGCCTAATCAACGCAAGCTCGTCGATGCAGCAACTACCAACGATATTGTTTTTGCCATCGGGCCCGCAGGTACGGGAAAGACCTATACGGCTGTAGCTTTAGCTGTTAAAGCGTTGAAAAATAAAGAAGTTAAGAAGATCATCATCACGCGGCCAGCGGTTGAGGCCGGAGAAAACTTAGGTTTTTTACCGGGTGATTTAAAGGAAAAAATTGATCCTTATTTACGTCCCATTTATGACGCGTTGGATGATATGATTCCTGCCGAAAAGTTGAAATTTTACTTGGAAAATCGGACGATTGAAATTGCACCATTAGCTTATATGCGCGGTCGGACCTTGAATAAAGCCTTTATTCTACTTGATGAAGCTCAAAATACAACTTCGATGCAGATGAAGATGTTTTTGACCCGGATGGGTATTCAATCCAAAACGATTATCACCGGGGATAAATCCCAAGTGGATTTACCCAAAAACCAAACCTCGGGCTTAGGCGAAGCAGAGCGTATATTAAGTGGTATTCATGGAATTGCATTTGTCGAGTTAGATGGTTCGGATGTGGTTCGACATCGCTTAGTGCGTAAAATTATCGAAGCATATGGCAAACAAGACAAGTAACATCATTCAAGCAGATTCGGATGCACTAATTGCTGCTGTTTTCGATATACGAACCGAAGTTTTTGTACATGAACAAAAATGTTTGCCCTCGGAGGAGTTTGACGAGTTAGATGCGCAAGCTATTCATTTTCTTTTGTTGGAAGACGATGTTCCTGTTTCCACGGGCCGTATCCGCAAAACGGATAAAGGGATTAAAATTGAACGTATTGCGACGTTAAAGGATTCGCGAGGCAAAGGCTATGCAAGTCAAATGATTCGACATGTAATGCATGAGGCTCAGCAACGCTATCCGGACCAAACTTATTTTTATTTACATGCCCAAGTGGATGTGATGCCCCTGTATCGCCAATTAGGATTTGAGCCATTTGGTGGAACTTTTATCGAGGCAGATATTGTTCATCAAGCCATGGAGTTAACCTTAAATGAAATCTAATGTCGATTAAAGCTATTGAGGCTGTATATCCTCCCGGTCCTGCACATTTTGTTGGCGACGGTTTTCGCGTGCATAATTTTATTCCTAGTCGGCATGGACTCGATATGCATCGCATGTCTCCCTTCATCATGATGGATTATGGTGCAAAATTCCACTTCCCTCCTTCTGATGCTCCGAAAGGAGTAGGCGTACATCCGCACCGTGGCTTTGAAACGGTAACAATCGCATACAAAGGTCGCGTAGCGCATCATGATAGTGCTGGTGGCGGTGGTGTGATTGGTGAAGGTGATGTGCAATGGATGACAGCTGCATCTGGAGTCTTACATAAAGAATATCATGAGGAAACCTTCAGCAAATCGGGTGGCGATTTTCAGATGATTCAATTATGGGTGAATTTACCCGCTAAATATAAAATGTCGGCTCCCAAATACCAGGCAATAGAAAATGCCTCTATGCCTAAAGTGGCGGTTGAAAAAGGATTTGTTGAGGTTATCGCAGGGAATTTCCAAGGTGTTCAAGGAAAGGCTAATACATTTACACCGGTACATATGTTTAATGCCCATTTAGAAGCTGGCGGAAAATCGGTATTTGAATTTCCTGCTGAATTTAATACCTGTTTGGTAGTTGTGGAGGGTGAAATTCGCATCAATGGATCTGATGAATCTGTGTCTTTAGATCATTTTGTATTATTCGAAAATGAAGGAGAAACCTTTCAAATTGAGGCGACTGCGAATTCTAAAGTCTTAATCTTAAGCGGAGAGCCGATCCGCGAACCTATTGCATCTCATGGGCCCTTTGTCATGAATACTAGGCAAGAAATTATGCAAGCCTTTCAAGATTTTGAGGAGGGGAAGTTTGGGGAGCTCAGCTAAGAACTTAGAGTTAAGAACTAAGAGTTAAGAACTAAGAGTTGAGAGTTAAGAATGGGGTATTTGGAAGTAAAAAGTCCTTTATAAATCGTAAAAAAGAAAAGGTTAGCTTTAAGCATCGTATACTTAAGGCTAACCTTTATCATTTTACCACTTACTTCTTAGTTCTTAACTCTTAATTCTTAGTTCTAAAATGGTAAATCATCCCCACTTTCCGCAGCTAATGGAGGAAAGTTATTTGCTGGTGCTGCACTTGTAGGAGCTGCTGCTGGAGCCGATGGAGCCCAACCTGCATTATCTTGTGCTGGTGCCGGTGCTGAAGCGCCAGAACGGTCTAGGCGATAGGCACGAATTTCCGTGTACCAACGCTCATTATATTCTCTTGATTCCACATTGAATTGCACTTTTACGATTTCACCCTCTTGAATAGGTGCTAAATCTTGGGTTTTATCTCCCCAAACTGACATGCAAACTTTTTTAGGATATTGATCTTGTGTCTCTAAAACAAACTCTTGTTTAATCCAGTTTGTCCCGTTTCTGCCTGTTCCTGTAACCTCAGACATTTTCTTAATAAGTTTTCCGCTTAGTTCTAAAGCCATTACTTGATAATTTTGATATGATTGAATTGTTGGCAAGTAAGTAAATATTTGGTAATTTTACTAACCGTTTTTGGCGATGTGGTGAAATTGGTAGACACGCTACTTTGAGGTGGTAGTGCCGCTTTAGGTATGGGAGTTCGAATCTCCCCATCGTCACGAAATTTTTTGTTTAATCTGTAAATCATGTTGAAGATGAAGCCTTACAGTGT
>JBEEOB010000141.1:0-5787 GCA_041191865.1 Bacteroidota bacterium | reverse complement strand
TATCCCCAATTCCCCCTACGATGAAGGGAAAAATGGCTCCGCCGACAATTCCTGTGACGATGATTCCGGCGAATGAACCATGGTGTTCTGTGACTGAATTTAAGGCCAGCGAAAAGATGATCGGGTACATAACAGAGGCGAAAAAGCCAACGAGCGGGAAGGCAATTACGGCCGCTTCCGCGTTTCCGTATAAGCCCAAAGCCAAGGATATCATCGCTAAAAAAGTAAAGGCTACGAGGATAATACGGCTATCCAATAATTTCAATAAGACAATTCCTAGGACTCCTCCGGCCGTCATCAGCCCCCAATAATAGGAGATGGTATCGGCCCCATCCGTTTGCGGATTGAGGCCATGGTAGGTTTGTAAAAATTGCGAGATCCATGTGGCGATTCCTTGTTCCGTACCCACATAACAGAGCATGGCGATGAAATACAAAATGACTTGTTTGTTCTTAAATAGTTCCAAATGTATGTCGATTGCGCCAGGTTTTTCATCTTCTGCTATTTCGACTTCAGGGAAATGGGTCCCCAACGTAATGAGCATCATCATAACTGAAATACCAATAAATAGGATGTAGAGACTGAGCCATGGTAAGTGAATGCCTATGAAAATTTGGTAGACCAAAGGGCTTAAAAAAGATGCAAAACCAAATATCAATTGGGCCCAAACCGAGTAATTCGCATAATTTTCCTCTCCTCCTGCGGTTCTTAATAGAGGATTAATGACGACTTGCAGCATGGCCATACCGCTACCAATGAGGAATAAGGACAGAAGGGCTGTTAAGTAATGTGGCGAAAAAACGATAAGTAGTGACCCCAAACTCGCTAGCCCAAAAGCCATCAACATCACTTTTTTCTCATGGAATGTTTCGAGTAAAATTCCTGCCGGGATGGATGTAACGCCATAGGCGATGAAAAAGGCAAAAGGGAGGAGTGAAACAAGCGTTAAATTTAAATCAAATGTCCGAATGAGATCGGGGATAATGGGCCCCATGATATTCGAAATGAATGAAATAACGAAAAAGGTCAAAAAGATGATTGAGACAAGTTGTTTGTTTTTCATAACCTTACCTTTGGCAAACCTTGGAGGATTGCCAAAGGTAGTGCGGGAGAATGATATTTTTAATCTGTTTAATGATAATCTTTTTAAAGTTTTTTTATCATGTAAAAAATGTGTGAATTTTAAATTCACGTATTTTTCTGTGTTTAATCGCAAGGCTCTGATTAGGTTTGTATGTTGACAAAACTATTGCATGGGTATACATTTACGATTGGGTATTTTGATTTTAAGTTTGTTATGTTTTAACACATATCATGCCTTAGCTAGCGGCCAAGTTTTAACATGGTTTGATGCGCAATCAAAGACGCGTAAACGCATCGATATACTTGAACAAACCCTGCAGATTGAACAAGCTCCCGGAATTTGGGTAATGCAATCATCCATTCAGGTAGATCCCAATCTTGTAAATCATTTACCTCCGCGTATTGCACCGCATCATTTTTTGCAAGCAAACGGGAACATACGGTTTAGCTTAGCCGGCACGGGACAGGTCTTAGCATTTGACGGGCAAACGAAACACTTGCAGCGTATCGATCAAACCTTTTATGCTGGATATAATTTTGGTGCCGCGATATTCCAACGGAAGAATGTCTTGTATAGTTTTGGCGGTAGTGGCTTTTGGAATTTTAGCAAAGCCTTGACCTATTATGCGGAAAAGGAACATGAGTGGGAAAATATTAAAGTCAATAATTTAGGTCCCAAGGCTATTTTTAATGGTTTTCAGGGTTATTCTGATTCAAGCGATTTGTTTTATGCGGGCGGGTCGGAATTCCATGATTTTTTGAATAATCAGGCGACAGCTTTGGAAGCCAACATCTATTCGTTTGATTTTAATCAACATACTTGGACCTTGCTGGGGGAAATTAATCCTCAAATTTTACAAGCCAAAAATCGAGAGATCGTATGGACAGGTCGTTATTTTGTTCAGTTTTCAGATCTAGTAATGTATGTCATTGACCCGGTAAAGAATGAGGTTTTTGAGGTGAAGAGCGCGGTTGCGAATTTTCAGTCGGCCCCTGATATGTTTGTCGACCCGTCCACTATTTATGCCTATTGGGATGCGGAAGGCGGGAAGCGAAAAATTTATTCCATTCCTGAATTATTGAAAATAGCCAAACCAATCGGCTCATTTTATGAAATGCCAAGTCAACTTAATTTCTATCTTTTGCTGGCTTTATTAGCCTTGAGTTTAGGGATTGCCTATTATCTAATTGTGCGAATCAAGAAGACAAACCTGGATTTGGATGAAGCTGAGCTCAATTTGGTTAAGGCTTTGCTGGATGCATCAGAGGGACTTTCCACCGTGGAGGTAAATGAAATTTTGGGAATTTCCACGAAGAATATTGACAATCAAAGGAAGCTACGTTTACAAGTGATTTCGAATATCAATCATAAGATTCAAGTTATATACAAAATAAGAAATGTGATTGTTCGGAATCCGTCTTCCGTGGATAAAAGACAAAGTTTGTATTCCTTGAAGCCTGAAGGGCAAAAAGTGGTTTCAAAGGATTTGAACCGTTAATTTTTATAACCCGCGTAAGCCACAAATTATTTAACACAGAATCGATGCGGAGAATTACTCTTTATTTAAGCGCTTTTGCCTTCTTGTTATCTTGTTCGAAGGACGATGCGATACCATCTTATCAATTATTTGTAGACGTTACTCCGGTTACTGGCGGATCCGTTACACCAAATTCTGGCACTTTTATGAAGGGTGAATCTGTCCAATTGTTGGCCAAACCTGCGGCAGAGTACTTATTCAAAGAATGGAATGGCGCCTTTGCCAGTACTTCAAATCCAGGAAATTTGGTGATGGATACTGATAAGCGCGTTACGGGGGTATTTGAGAAGCGTCAATATCCACTTAATTTGACGATTGAGGGGAATGGGTCGGTCAAAGAAGAAATTGTACTGGTGGCTTCGCAAGCCCAATATCCCTCGGGGACAAAGGTTAAATTAACCGCGATTCCTGCTGCGGGAGCGATGTTTAGTGAATGGAAGGGAGATATCACAAGCAAAGATTCGGTGATTACGACAATCGTGAATAAGGCAATCACGTTACAAGCCATTTTTCAAGCTAAAGGACCTGATTACTCGACTAAATATTCGGGTGTTCGAGCAGCGAATATGGCCAAAGCATTGGTTAATGTGAATGTTCACCCGGAATCAATTAAAATAATTAAAGTAAAAGGGAAATATCACTTAATTACAGCACATGCTGAACTTTTTGAAACCTCCTATGATTCGTTTCGCTCTTTTGAAATTGATAGTTTGACGGGCCAAATGACTGAAAATACAAGTACATTATTAGGTGGTTATTATAATGTAGGCTTCCCCAAATCACCTTTCTACTATGAAGATTTGAATGGAGATGGAATTAAAGATCTTTTTGAAGTCGATCATGGGAAAGAATCGGCGTCACTTATTGTTGACGGGAAATTTCCGGGCTTTATCAATCACCTTTTTTTAGGTTCAGCGGATGGCAAATTTACCTATGCTACAGTTGCTGGTTTAACGGATACGAAACGTTTTCATCATAATGCCTCTGTGGGAGATTTAGATGGAGATGGGGATAATGATTTGTTGTTGCAATATTTTGGGATGGATGAAATGATTTATTTTAAAAATACAAATGGGTTAAAGCAATCGATATCCATTACGCCTAATAATGCAACAGGTGCTGTATTAATTACGGATATCGATTCAGATGGGAAAAATGATATCGTATCGGCTCCCTACATAGATAAAACAACGGTCCCATTCACGTATGTGTTGAAAATGAATTTGGAAGGCGACTCATACACGAGTAGCAAAATTTCAAATGTTACGCCGTTTGGAAACGGGTACGGCTGTTTCAAGTTATTTGCTTTAAAAAATCCGAAAAATCCGGCCAAGAAGAATATTATTTACTTAGTGGAGGGAGGAATAGGTGATCAAAAAATATTTAGAAGTGATGAAAATGATCAGTCTAAAATTCAAGAAATTTCTACGGTACAGTCAACATTTCAGACAAATGGAATTCGCGATTATATCATTGCCGACTTGAATTATGACGGATTTGATGATGTCTTCTTTATTACGAATTCTGGAGAAAATTTAAACCAACGTGTTTGGATTAATAAAGGGAATAATACCTTTGAAAACTCGCAGTGGGATATAAATACCAAATTAGGAGGTCATTTTATTCCGTTTAGTTTTGATGAGAAAAGCAAGCGAGTGAAATTCCTTTACTATGAAAATTTTGCATCGCCTAAAACACAGGTGGTTGATATTTACACGGGTAAGCGCTAGTAATCCTTAGATTATCAAAAGGCTGATTTTCTTTATCAGTCAATATCCCAAATCTCTCTTTTCACCCCACTACCTTTGGCAATCCTCCAACCAGGTTTGCCAAAGGTAAGGGCTTTGACTTATTTAAAATAATTCTAAATAAGCTTGTATTTGTAATCTATCGCATGTAGTTTTGGTCATTATTTATAATTAGTCTAAACAAAAATAAGTATATGATCCGCCTAATAATTATTTTAATTTGTTCATTTACAGTGGTTTATGGTCAGCAGTCCTCTTTGGAAGGTATCGTGCGAGATGTTAAACAGCAAGTTGTTCCTGGTGTTTCCATTCGATTAATCGAGTTGAAGCACGGAAAGCCATCGGATGTTGAGGGGAGATTCAATTTTCGAGGTTTGAAGCCGGGTATGTACACCTTGCAAGCTTCTTTTGTAGGTTACAAAACCTTGCAGGAAAAAGTTAATCTAGTTGCTGATAAAACACTTCATTTGAATTTGGAATTGGTAGAGTCCAGCAATGATTTGAAAGAAATTGTTGTTGTTGGGTATATGAGTCAGAATGAGAAGCCGATCACCATCGGTAAATTGCCCATTAAACCAATGGATTTGCCGCAGAGTATTGTGACGCTCGATAAAAGTTTGTTGGAGTCGCAGCAGGTTAACCGAATGAGTGATGTATTGATGAATACGAATGGCGTTTATATTTTCGGTGCTACGGGTGGTTACCAAGAGGAAATTGCTGCGCGTGGTTTTTCGATGGCGAGTTCAAATACCTTTAAGAATGGAATGCGTTATGCGAACGGAATGATTTCGGAATTGAGTGGAGTGGAGAAGGTAGAGATTTTGAAGGGTAGTGCCGCAATTTTGTATGGAAATGTGGCCGCTGGGGGCGTACTGAATTTGGTTACTAAGAAGCCCAAATTCAATTTTGGGGGTGAAATGAGTCTTCGGACGGGTTCTTGGGGATTGTACAAACCTTCGGTCGATGTATATGGTGGACTTTCCAAAAACATTGCTGTTCGCCTGAATACGAGTGCCGAGCAGGCCAAAAGTTTCCGTGTAGGGGTTTCCTCGGAACGCGTATATGTGAATCCGTCGATCTTGTTTAAGCTAGGTAAAAAGACCGAATTGATGTTAGAAGGAGATTATTTGGCCGACCAAAGAACACCAGATTTCGGGGCAGGAATCATTAATTATCAAATTGTTGATATTCCCCGGGAACGATTTTTAGGCGTTGCTTGGTCGAATATTAAATCATCACAAAGTTCTATTACGACTACTTTGACACATCAAATCAATGAAAATTGGACACTAAAATGGATGAATGGCTGGCGCCAAAACACCAGTAATCTTTTCTCCAATACGCGGCCGAATGCTGGCTCCTTAATCTCTGCAAACGGTCAATGGATACGAAATTTGCAGAAATCTGAGGTAGAGGAA
>JBEEOB010000140.1:0-11295 GCA_041191865.1 Bacteroidota bacterium | reverse complement strand
TTATATAAAAAAATCTCAAACCTATTTTTTCTTCTCTTTAACACGAGCAGCTTTTCCTTGCTTACCACGCATGTAGAATAAACGTGCACGACGCACTTTACCACGACGCAATACTTCGATTTTATCGATGTTTGGTGACAAGATGGGGAAGATACGCTCAACACCAATTCCGTTAGATACTTTACGAACCGTGAAAGACTCACCAGCACCTGAATTCTTACGTTGGATTACCAATCCTTGGAAAACCTGAATACGCTCCTTGTTACCCTCACGGATTTTCACGTATACATTGATTGTGTCTCCAGCTGCAAATTCTGGATGCTCAGCACGACGCGTAGCGTTTTCTGCTTCTACAAATTTAATTAAATCACTCATCTGACTTTTTATTTTGTGTAATATCAGCACTCAGCGGTCACTTCGTACATAAAATTGCTGATTGGGATGCAAAGATAGGAAAAATATTTCTTTCCAAAAACAATTGACTAATTTTTCCCTTTGATTGATTGAACAAAGCCAACAATCTCAGCATGAAGATCTTGCGCCGTACCCAATAACTTCACAAAAGCACTTCCAATGATCGCTCCTGCCGCCGATTCCGACGCCTTCAAGAAACTCGCTCGATCCGAAATACCAAAACCAATCAAGCGCGGATTTTTCAAGTTCATCGCATTGATTCGATTAAAATAAAGCTCTTGATCACTCGAAATGCCTGTTTTGGCACCGGTTGTACTCGCCGAAGAAACCATGTAAATAAACCCTTTACTTATGGCATCGATTTGGGCAATGCGCGAATCCGTCGTTTGCGGCGTAATCAAAAAGATATTATACAAACCGTATTGTTCAAAAACCGCTTGGTATTCCGACTCAAATTCCGCCATCGGCAAATCGGGCAAAATCACGCCATCCA
The DNA here is from genome assembly GCA_041191865.1 of Bacteroidota bacterium. Lineage (GTDB taxonomy): Bacteria > Bacteroidota > Bacteroidia > Cytophagales > Spirosomataceae > Aquirufa. Next base: position 10,388 of record JBEEOB010000140.1, on the reverse strand, counting down.
CACCCACTTCCGCACACTTTTGGCAGAATGCCTCCACCCCATATTGCAAAACCGGGTTGATATATCCCATCAATAGAACCGGAACAGTCACAGTTTGACGCATATCTTTCAATTGATCAAACAAATGCGCCACCGACATCCCTTGATCCAAGGACACCTGATTCGACTGTTGGATCGTCTCCCCATCCGCAACCGGATCCGAATACGGCATTCCGATCTCGATGATATCTACACCTCCTGCCTGCAAGGCATTCAAGACAGTCATCGTATCCCCAAAATTGGGATAACCCGCCGTCGCATATACATTCAAAATAGGCTCCGTCGCCTCCGCAAATAATTTCGTAATCCGATTCATCCTAGTCATTCAATTTTAAACGTTGCTGATACGTCGATAAATCTTTATCGCCTCTTCCCGACAAATTCACCACCACCACCTCATTCGGTTTCGCATTCAATTTGCCAAAGACCGCCAACGCATGTGCAGATTCCAAAGCTGGAATTATTCCCTCCAGCATGGAACATTCAAGTGCGGCTTCCAGAGCTTCGTCATCTGTAATATCATAAAATTTCGCACGACCCGATTGAAACAAATGGGCATGCATCGGCCCGATGCCCGGATAATCCAAGCCTGCCGATATCGAATAGGGTTCAATCACTTGGCCATCTGCTGTCTGCATCAACAAACTCTTACTGCCATGCAATACACCCGGTTTACCCAAGAATGTTGTCGCCGCCGAATGCCCGGTACTCACGCCTTGACCTGCTGCCTCCGCCGCAATTAATTGTGTCCGTGGCTCATCCAAGAAATGGTAAAACGCGCCGGCTGCATTCGAACCTCCTCCTACACAAGCAATCACATAATCCGGATAATCCCGACCTTCTTTCTCTTGCAATTGACTACGCATTTCTTCGGAAATCACCGACTGGAATCGCGCCACCATATCCGGATAAGGGTGTGGCCCAACAACAGAACCGATGATGTAATGTGTGTCAACGGGATTATTGATCCAGTGACGCATTGCTTCGTTGGTCGCATCTTTCAAGGTCTTCGAACCCGATTGAGCTGCAACGACTTGTGCTCCCAACATACGCATCCGCGCTACATTCGGTGCTTGACGCTCGATATCAATGGCTCCCATGTAGACAATGCACTCCATGCCCATTAACGCACAAACAGTCGCCGTGGCAACGCCATGTTGGCCCGCGCCCGTCTCTGCCACAATTTTATTTTTACCCAAACGCTTAGCCACCAAAATCTGACCAATCGTATTGTTCACCTTGTGCGCACCTGTATGACACAAATCCTCCCGCTTCAAGTAGATGTTCGTGTTGTATTTCGCCGACAAACGTTCCGCCTTGAACAAAGGAGTTGGTCGACCGACGTAGTCTTTCAACAACGCATGAAACTCCTCCTGAAAGGATGGTTCTGCGATGATGTCTAAATAGCGACTACGTAATTCCTCCACATTGGGATATAACATTTCGGGAATAAAGGCTCCGCCAAAATCTCCGTAATATCCACGCGCGTCAACTTGAAATGACTGATTCATATGTTTTGCATTATTTCTTTCACCTTCGTTAAGTCCTTTAATCCGGGACTCAATTCTAATTTACTGTTAAAATCCAAGGCAAAAAGCCCTGGCAATTTTTTAGCCTCGTCCATACTAGCTTGATCTAAACCTCCCGCCAAAAAATAGGGAATATTCAGCGCATAGGCCTTTAAAATTGTCCAATCAAACTTCTCTCCTGTCCCTCCCACTTGCGATCCTTTTTTCGTATCGAACAAATAATAATCAGGCTTCAAATTCAAGCCTTTGATATCATCCTCATCGGCTACGCTCACGGCCTTAATAACCACTAATCCAGCTGCTTGCAATGCATCAATCACAACTTGTCCCTCATCCCCATGCAACTGCACAACTTGAAAACCTGCAGATTTCGACAATGCCAATATTTTCGCAACCGATTCATTGACAAAAACACCAACGGCTTGGGTTTTCGCCGACAAAGCTGGAATCACAAAATCGGGCCCTACATAACGAGGGGATTTCTCGACCCAGATAAAACCCATGAAATCCGGTTCGCAAGCGGCAATTGCCTCGATATTATTCAAATCCCGCATGCCGCAAACCTTCCACTTCATGTCTATTGCTTTAAAAAATCGGTCAATGCTTGTCCCGGATTGCTCGTCTTCATAAAGCTCTCTCCGATCAAAAATCCACGATACCCAAATCCTTTTAATTCCTTAATTATCGCTGGACCCGAAATACAACTTTCCGAAACCTTCACAAATTGTGCCGGAATCTTATCCGCTAGTACCTTCGAGGCCTCCACATTTTGCTCTGCAAAATTCTTCAAATTCCGGTTGTTTACCCCCACGACCGAGATGTAATCCCCCAGTGAACGATCCAATTCTTCTTGGTCGTGCACCTCCAATAAGGTTTCCATACCTAATGAACGCGCCAAAGTCCCTAAGGTTTTAATTTCCGCCGGACTTAACGCAGCCGCAATCAATAAAACGACGTCTGCACCCATCGATTTGGCCTCAATGATTTGGTATTCATCCACCATAAAATCCTTGCGCAAGATCGGCGTGTTCGGATTCGTTCGACGAGCTAAATCAAAGTCGGCATAGGTCCCCCCGAAATACGGCGTATCAGTCAGCACCGACAAGCAAGCAGCGCCTGCCGCGACATAGCCACGCGTAACCTCATCGACTCCCATGGAATCATTAATAATACCTTTGGAAGGAGACTTTCGTTTAAACTCTGCGATAATGCCCGATGAGGCAGGCTGTATCAAAGACATGGCCAAGGAATGACAAGCCCTGGCAAAATAGCCTTGCTTCTCTAATTGAGCTACGGAAACGCGCGCTTTCGCTGCAGCAACTTCCTCCTTTTTTGTGGCAATGATTTGATCTAAAATACTCATTTCTTCCTGTTGTAGAGACACGATACCTCGCGTCTATTTTTCTCGCGATACTTCGCGATTAATCCATGATAAACTTCTTAAACACCTGAAAGGCTTTCCCGCTCTCCAAAGATTCCTTGGCCATGGCAAAACCATCCGCTAAAGAAGGGGCTTTTTCAGCAACCCAAAGCGCAGCGCCCGCGTTCGCTAACACTGCATTTGTTTGGGCAGGTGTACCTTCTCGTTGTAAAATCTTATACAACATATTCGCGGACTCTTCCACATTTGCACCGCCGAACAACTCCGACTGCTGTACATATTCACAACCTAAATCCGCCGGGGTGTATACTTGTCGGCCAGCAGCCGCCTCCAATCGAAAATTAGAGGTCAACGAAATTTCGTCATATCCGTCCTCCGCATAAACAATACCGTATTTTTTACGAGAGTCTTTAAAAAACCCAGCATATAAATCAAATACCTCTGGTGAGTAAACCCCTGTTAATTGCTTATTCACATTCGCGGGATTCAACAAAGGCCCCAATAAATTAAAGAAGGTCTTCATGCCCAATTCTTTGCGAATAGGCCCCACAAAACGCATCGCAGGATGAAACAAAGGCGCATGCAAAAAGCACATGCCCGATGTTTCCAATTTGCGCTTCAATATTTTAGGATCATTGTTAAACTTCAAACCCAAAAATTCCAAAACCGTCGAAGAGCCAACCGAAGATGACACGCCATGGTTGCCGTGCTTAGCGATTTTTTGACCGGCGCCTACAATAACAAACGAAGAAGTCGTGCTAATGTTGAACGTATCCTTACCATCTCCTCCCGTCCCGCAAACATCCATGGCATCAAATTCCGACAAATCAATGGTTACAGCTAAGTCCAACATCGCCGAAACGAAGCCCTTTAGCTCTTGTACCTGAATCGGATGATACCAATAAGAGGACAAAAATGCGGCAATTTGGCTGGGATTCACTCCGCCATTCCCGATTTGCAACATTACCTCAAGCGCCTCCTGTTCTGACAACGCCTCTCCACTCACTCTTCTTTCTAGAACCTTCTTCATTTTATTTCATCCAATTTTTAATCATCTGTAAACCATGTTGCGTCAAATAGGCTTCCGGGTGAAATTGCACCCCGCGTACATCATATTGCTGATGCGCCTCCGCTAACACATATCCCTTATCATCTTGGGCCGTAATTTTCAAATCAATGGGCATGGAACCCGGAATAACGGTCCACGAATGGTAGCGACAAACCTCGAATCGAGCTGGAATATCCAAGAATAATCGTTCCGTTGGGTCAATCACTTGACACTCCGTCGTCACGCCATGCAATACCTCGCCCATATTTTGTAATTCAGACCCAAAAGCCTCCGCGATGGCCTGGTGACCAAGACATACGCCCAAAATCTTTTTGGTTGATTTATATTCTTTCAACAAATCCATCATGATTCCCGCTTCCGAAGGAATCCCAGGACCTGGCGAAAGAAGAATTTGGTCATACTGGGCCACTTCTTCCAAACTTATCTTATCGTTGCGAAACACATCTACATTCGCCCCCAATTCCTTCAATAAGTATACCAAATTGTACACGAAGGAATCATAATTATCTAAAACCAATACGTTCTTCATGTTCTCTTATGCTAAGTTTTCCGCAACTTCCAATGCCCGACGCAAAGCTGCTAATTTATTATGTATTTCTTGCATTTCACTAGCTACGACCGATTTGGCCACAACCCCCATGCCAGCCTGGAAAAACAAGGTATTTCCCTTGCTCAAGAATGTCCGAATGGCAATGGCGTGATTAAAGTTTCCTTGGAAATCCATGAAACCAATCGCTCCACCATAGATCGCTCTGTTCGTGGGCTCTAAGCGATTAATAATCGTCATCGCATTATGTTTCGGAGCGCCACTCAAGGTTCCGGCAGGGAATGTATCCGCCACCAATTGCAGAGGATTTACCCCTTTCTGCAGGCGGCCAGTCACTTTGGAAACCAAGTGAATCACATGCGAGAAAAATTGAACTTCCTTGAACGTTTCTACTTTGACATGATCCGCACTGCGGCTCAAATCGTTACGCGCTAAATCAACCAACATCACATGTTCGGCGGTTTCTTTCGGATCAGCCAACAGCTCTTGTGCTAGTTCTGCATCGCGCGCATCATCCCCCGAACGTCTAAATGTTCCTGCAATGGGATGAATTTCAGCCACATCGCCTTCGATTTTGATTTGTTTTTCTGGAGAAGCGCCGAAAATCCGGTATTGCTCATAATCAAAATAGAACAAATAAGGAGAAGGGTTCACGGAACGCAAGGCACGATAAACTTGGAAATCATCTCCCTTAAACCCTTGGGCAAAGCGACGAGAAGGAACAATTTGGAAAACATCCCCACGCAAGCAATGTTTGATACAGGTTTCAACAATTTCCTTTACCTGTTCCTCATTCAAATTACTTAGCTCATCTCCCACGCGCTCGAATCGCTCCGAGTCGTAATGTGGCATATTCAATAAATACGTAATCGTATCAAATGTAGGTTCTGTCCCGTCATAGCTATGCGCATAAAGTGACATCTGGTTATTGAAGTGATTCACAGCAACCACATATCGATATACGTAATAGCGAATCGATGGAATTTCGGTCTCGGGATTTTTCGCTTGAATCTCGATATCCTCAAAATAGGTAACCGCATCGTATGAAATATGGCCAAATAGCCCGTTGGCCATCGGCGAATCTCCTTTTTCTTTTTGAAAGCCAAAGCGATCTGCAAATGCCTTAAGTGCTTGAACCGCATCCCGGCGATTCGTCAGGGTGAAACTTTCTACAGAACCGTCTGGAAATTTTTGACTTACCTGGGAATCTGTTAATTCAAATGAAGCAATCGGATCAAAGGCAATATGCGAAAATCCATGCTCCCGACCATGGTAATCGGCCGATTCAAGGATCACGGAATTTTTGAAGTTTTTACGAATCTTCATGAAAATGCCTATCGGCGTGAGGGTATCAGCCAAAAGGGTTTTTCGTGCAGTTCTAATATGTATTGTAGACATGTTTTCTAGGGACAAAATTAAAAAAAGGCTTACTGGAACAGCAAGCCTTTCGTAAACATATCATGTACACACAGCAAAACTGTTCAAGGAAATATTAGCCTTGCCACCAGTTTTTATTGTATGCTGCTTTTGTCATTTTCGTATTTATTTGATGCAAATGTAAACTGAAATCTTCTAATTCAAAATTTTAGCCAATTAAATCCCACAAATTTCCGTATAAATCCTCAAATACCAGCACCTTACCATATTCCTCCACGACCGGACCACGTACAATTTTGATGTTGTGTTTGATCAAATTTTGGTGATCTTTTTCGAAATCATCGGTATGTAAAAACAAGAAAACGCGCCCACCTGTTTGGTTCCCCACGCGAGTTTTCTGCTCGTCAGTGGCGGCTTTGGCCAATAACAATTGGCAAGAGCCTTCGCCTGAGGGCTGAACCAACACCCAGCGCTTTACATCACTTAAACGGGTGTCCTCGATTAACGTAAAGCCGAGCTTTTCGGTATACCAAGCGATGGCTTCATCGTAATCGGCGACCACAAGGGCAATGTGCATGAGGCGGTGGTTCATAATAAATAGTCGTTAGTCATCAGTCGCTAGTCCGAAGTCCGAAGAATTCATTTGCTGCATTTGGTCAAAAATTTTACTTCTAAATTCTTAACTCTTACTTCTTAACTCCGAGGTCGAATTTTAGTTTTCGTCGCGCCCTACAAAATTAAATGGACTAATTAATTTCAATTCAGCTTTAATAGCCTCCGAAACGGCTAATCCATCAATGAAATTATGGAAAACGGTTTGATCGATTTTTCCATGATGACGGGTCAAATCCTTCAAGGCCTCATAAGGTTTCGGGAATGCCTCGCGACGCAAAACCGTTTGAATCGCTTCCGCAATCACCACCCAATTATCTTCTAAATCTTGTTGAATTTTGCTGTTGTTCAATTCCAATTTACCTAAACCCCGTTGGAGTGAATTCAACGAAATGACAACATGTGCCAAAGGCGTTCCTACATTTCGCAATACGGTTGAATCCGTCAAGTCACGTTGTAGGCGTGAGATAGGCAATTTCGCCGACAAGAATTCAAAGAAAGCATTCGCCATGGCTAAATTACCTTCTGCATTTTCGAAATCGATGGGGTTAACTTTATGCGGCATCGCTGACGAACCAATTTCGCCCGCTTTGATTTTTTGCTTGAAATAACCCATCGAAATGTACTGCCAAATATCACGTGACAAGTCGATAAGGATTGTATCCAAACGCTTTAGGCCATCAAAATAAGCCGCTAAATTATCATAGTGCTCGATTTGCGTCGTGTATTTGGAACGTGTAATCCCAAGGTTTGCATGTAAGTTGGCAGCAAATTCCGGCCAATTAATCTCTGGAAAAGATACCTGATGTGCATTGAAATTTCCCGTTGCACCGCCGAATTTTCCGGTAAATGGCACTTGTGCCAACAAATCCAATTGGCGATTTAAACGCTCAACAAAAACTTTGATTTCTTTCCCTAAGCGTGTGGGAGATGCGGGCTGACCATGTGTATGGGCCAACAAAGGAATCTCTTTCCATTCCGTCGCGTAAGCATCTAAAATGGAAACGACCGCTTGGTATGCGGGAAGAATGACTTGTTTGTGTGCCTCCGCGATCGAAAGTGGGATGGCTGTATTATTGATATCTTGAGAAGTCAGACCAAAATGAATGAACTCAACATAAGGTGTCAAATCCCCTGGCAAGGCCAACATACGGTCTTTGATGAAATATTCAACCGCCTTCACATCGTGGTTGGTTACCTTTTCGGTCTCCTTTATCCATTGGGCATCGGATTCAGTGAAATTGGTATACATCGCGCGCAAGGCAGCAAAATGTTCCTTAGGGAAACTCGCTAATGGAGCTAAAGGTATTTCACACAGGGCGATGAAGTATTCAATCTCCACGCGAACGCGATATTGAATTAACCCAAACTCCGAAAAATAAGGTGCGAGCGATTGGGTTTGGCGACGGTAACGACCATCAACGGGCGAGATTGCCGTTAGCAGATTTAATTCCATAAGTTCTATTCAAAGCGCAAAGGTACAACATTTTAAAAAATTATCCGTAATTTGAAGCATGTTACAGCCCAGATATCTTTCGGTCGTTTTAGCATTGGTGATAGCCATCGTGACAACGGCTTTTCTATCCTTCATTCCAAGTTCGGATTTGGTCACGATGACCATTGGATTTATCAGTTGTTTTATATTCGGATCGGTGCTGATATATTTCGCACTCGATTATTTAGTTTTCCAAGAGGTAAACTCGCTCTATGACCGAATCAAACAAATAAAAAAGAAGGATTTCAGTGTAACTCCACGTAAACAATTAGTAAAAAAAGAAAATCCCATTGAGCTCTTAAGAAAAGAATTAAATACCTATGTCGCGACTAAGGAGGGCGAGGTACAAGATTTAAAGAAGGCGGCCAAATACCGCCAAGAATTTCTTGCAGACGTCTCACACGAATTAAAAACACCCATTTTTGCGGCCCAAGGCTTTGTCCATACCCTGTTAGACAATCCAGAAGAAGACCTTGAAATACGTGTGAAGTTTTTAGAAAAGGCGGCTAAAAGTTTGGATGGCTTAGACAATTTGGTGCAGGATTTATTGACGGTTTCGCAAATTGAAACCGGTGCCATCAAAATTGAGAAAAAGAAGATTAATCTTCGCCCCTTAATTGAGGAGATTTTTGAACAGGTAGAAGCTAAAGCAAAAAAACGTGACGTCTCACTAAAGCTCATTGCCCCGAAAGGTGAAATTCAAGTAAAAGCGGACACACAGCGCATTTCGCAGGTAATTCTGAATCTAGTAGTAAATGCAATTAAGTACGGCAAGGAAAAAGGCCTGGTTCAAATTATTATTAATGAGAAGAAAAAGGCCTATACCATATCGGTCGTTGACAACGGACCCGGTATACCCGAAGAACATTTGCACCGGATTTTCGAGCGATTCTACCGCGTAGACAAAAGCAGGGCGAAGAACTCAGGAGGAACTGGCTTGGGCTTATCGATTGTCAAACACATCGTTCAAGCACATAACAGCAAGATTTCGGTACAATCTGAATCGAATAAAGGCACTCGATTCGAGTTTAAGTTGGAGAAGGCCTAGTGTAGTTACGCGACACGAATCCAAATGTTTAGACGCGACACCTCGCGTCTTGACAAAAAAAGAGACGCGAGGTTATCGCGTCTCTACAAAACAAAAAAAAAGACGCGAAGTATCGCGTCTCAACAATTTTATAAATTATACCGCCCCTTCCGTCAAGCGTTCCGCGTTTTCAGCGATACGTAATTGCTCAATGAATTCAGCAATTTCCCCATCCATAACAGTTGGCAAATTATACACCGTTAAACCAATTCGGTGATCAGTCACACGACCTTGTGGATAATTATAGGTACGGATTTTATCTGAACGGTCACCGGAGCCGACCATAGACTTCCGACTACCCGCAATCTCTGCGTTACGTTTCGCTAATTCGATTTCATATAGACGAGAACGCAATACGGTCATTGCCTTGTCAAAGTTCTTAATTTGTGAACGTTCATCTTGGCATTGCACCACCAATCCCGAAGGAATGTGTGTCACACGAACCGCCGAATACGTTGTATTTACGGATTGACCACCTGCACCAGATGAACAGAAAGTATCTTTCCGGATATCATTCATGTTAATCTGTACATCGACCTCATCCGCCTCTGGCATCACAGCTACCGTAGCTGCGGATGTGTGAATACGTCCCGCAGATTCTGTGGCAGGAACTCGCTGAACCCGATGAACTCCGGATTCAAACTTTAATTTGGCATATACATCTTCCCCTTGAACGGAAATAATGATTTCTTTGTAACCGCCAGCAGTACCATCTGTAAAGTCCATAATTTGGAAAGTCCAACCCTGTTTTTCCGCAAATCGTTGGTACATACGGAACAAATCCCCTGCAAAAATAGACGCTTCATCGCCCCCAGTACCACCACGAATTTCCAGAATACAATCTTTGGAATCATTGGGATCCTTTGGAATCAACATCTCTTTCAAGACTTCTTGCATTTCTTTTTCAGCAGGTACTAATTCTTCCAATTCAGCTTTTGCCATATCGCGAAAATCCTCGTCCTTTTCTGTTGCGATAACAGATTTCGCTTCTTCGATGGATTGCAACAAATTTTGGTAGGTGATGTATTGCTCTACAATTTTTTGCAAGTCTTTGTATTCCTTACTTAAAGTTTTGAATTTCTTTAAGTCGGACACAATTTCCGGCATCGCAATTTGTTGTTCTACTTCGATGAATCGTTCTCGGATGGCTTCTAGCTGCTCCAGCATGTCTAATCGGGGTTAAAAAATCTCCGCAAAGATAACAATTAAATTCATTGCCCTTTCTGCTCAAGATGAATACCTTTGTTCTTTC
>JBEEOB010000139.1:0-26184 GCA_041191865.1 Bacteroidota bacterium | reverse complement strand
TCAATGCATCTCGAAAGCTAGAAGCGCCAACATCTACGATTCCATTCAAAAACCTTCAATCGACTATTCAATTAGAAAAAAATCAATTCGATTTCGCACGCATGCAGGTAGAAACGAAAGGCGAAGCTGCGGAACTAACGATTACTACCAAAGACTCCACGAAACACACATTCAAATTGGGTTTCAGGACTTGGGGGACTGGCAAAACAAATTTAGTAGGTCCTTACATGCTACGTGCCGCACGTGTAGACTTAGCAAAAAAAGCTCCATTTGATTATGCTGGTAGCTACCGCATCTTGGATGATCAGTCGGTCGAAATCACGCTTCGCTATTTCGAAAGCCCACATCATTGGACATTTACCTGGAAACCCGAGGTGGTTGAGGTGGTCAATTCGTTTGAACCGCAAACAAAAATTGCAATAAAAAAAATGTAGAGACGCGATAGCTAGTGACCAAAAAATGTAGAGACGCGATACTTCGCGTCTATTTGAATGTAGACGCGAGGTATCGCGTCTCTACAAACTCAAAGGATTTCGTCGCAAAATTCTGCCCAAAGGATACAATTATCAGAAAGGATTCCTATACTTGATTTTTAAAACCTGAACAACAATGAAAAATTCTACCCAAACGACTCGTCGGCAATTTCTCGCCGCCGGATCCCTTGCCTCTTTAGGCCTTCTATTTGCCAAACCAGCTGCATTTGCCTTCGGATCTGCTAAACCTGATTCCAAATTTGGAGGTGTTCAGATTGGCTGTATTACCTATTCATACCGGAGCATGCCGGGTTCTATTGATGAAATCATTGGATACCTAGTTCAATCTGGAATTTCTGCGACCGAATTGATGGGTGATGCTGTAGAAGAATACGCAGGAAAACCCGCGAATCCCGTGCCGATGCGTTGGGTACCCGGCCAACCGCGTCCAACCTTAACGGATGAACAACGTGCAGCGATGAAGAAGTATCAAGAAGACGTCAAAGCTTGGCGTGAAAGTGTTTCCATGGATAAATTCAAAGAAGTACGTGCGAAATTGGACAAAGCTGGCATCAGCGTATATGCCTATAAACCAAACGCCTTTAGTCCAAATAACTCTGATGCAGAGGTTGAATATGCGTTACGTTCAGCGAAGGTGTTAGGCGCAAAATCGGTGACTGTTGAATTACCAACTGACCCGAAACAAACACAACGCTTAGGAGATTTAGGTGCAAAACACGGCATCTATTTCGGATATCATGCCCATTTACAAGTGAAGGATACTGCCTTTGATGAAGCGTTGGCACAATCACCATTCAATTCCATGAACTTGGATACGGGTCATTACATTGCGGTAGGTGCCCCACATACAACAGCAAGTTTATTGGCATTGATCGAAGCGAAAAAAGATCGCATTACTTCCTTGCACATCAAAGATCGTACATCCAAAGAAAATGGGGCAAAAAACCTTGTTTGGGGAACAGGCGATACTCCTTTAAAAGAGATTTTGTCTGCTATGAAGAAAAATAAATACACGTTCCCAGCGACAATCGAATTGGAATACGATATTCCTGCAGGATCTGACGCAGTAGCGGAGGTTAAAAAATGCGTGGAATATGCAAAGGCAATCTTAGTCTAAGAGCCTGATTTCACTCAAATGATCAATCAAGTCGGAGGCCACCAAACTGGCCTTCGATTTTTTTTGTATCGCCAAATCGCCCGAAAGGCCATGTATATAAGCGCCTAAGCGAACAGCCACCTCGGGCGTGTATTCCTGCGCGCAAAGGCTTGCAATAATTCCCGTCAACACATCCCCTGAACCGGCCGTTGCCATTCCATCATTACCAGTGGTATTGGTAAATAATTCACCGGAACCGCTTACGACAATCGTGGGAGCTCCTTTTAACAACAATTGACAAGGGTAGTTGGAAACAAAATCAATTGCTTGTTTTTCGCGATGCGCAGCATCAAACTCCAAACCACCCAAACGCGCAAATTCACCCGGATGTGGCGTTAATATGTGATGTGGTTTGACTTGGGAAATTAATGATTCATAAGAACCCAACAAGGTCAATGCATCCGCGTCAAAGACGATGGGGCCCTGATAATGTTGCAACAAAAATTCTAAATTCCGACGTACCTGAATCGTAAAACCCAAACCCGGCCCAAATGCAATCGCATCATAGGGTTCCAAATTAATCGTAGACAAATCGGCTTCCGTCCGATACATGATTTCAGGGCTGTTTGACAAAAGGGGTCCTACACCCTCTTCCGGAATCATTGCTGTCACCATACCGCAGCCGGCGTGTAACGCGGCACGGGCACATAGCAATGCCGCGCCAACTTTACCTGGGCTACCGGCGACAATTAAGACATGCCCGAAGGATTTCTTATGTCCATCGGGCTGTCTGTTATGCTTAATTTGATTGATCCAGGGAAGGTCTATTCGATTCATAGACCTAAATATAAGCAATTAATTAATAGGCTGTGATGGGTTCAATGGAACCATCAGCACGATATTTCAATTCAGTAACTTTGATGTTACGTAAATGCGTTTTTCCCGACAATTGTACATCGTGGAAATATAAATACCATTTACCATTTTGCTCCACAATGGAATGGTGATTTGTCCAACCTTTCACAGGGTTTAAGATAACACCTTGGTACGTAAATGGGCCATATGGGCTAGTACCTGTGGCATAAGCGATGTTATGGGTATCCCCTGTCGAATAAGAGAAATAATATTTTCCTTGGTATTGATGTACAAATGCAGCCTCAAAAAACCGACGGTCATGGTCTGAAGAAAGTAAGATTTTTCCGGATGCATCTAAAATTTGCACATCGCGAGGCTTTTCAGCTAAGACCTTCATGTTTTTGTCTAGTTTCGCCACTTTGGCCATTAAAGCGGGTTGATCGTTTGCCGGTTGGCTATCGTCATTGGCCATGTAATGACCCATTTTCCAACGCTGCAATTGACCGCCCCAAATACCCCCAAAATACAGGTAAGAGGATCCATCTTGGTCTTTAAAAACACAAGGGTCGATACTGTAGGTACCCGGTATGTAATTTGCTTCAGCTTTAAATGGCCCCTCTGGTTTTGATGAACTTGCTACACCGATCCGAAAAACCCCTTCCTTGTCTTTAGCAGGAAAATATAAATAATACTGACCATTCGCCTCAGCCGCATCAGGCGCCCAAAGCATCTTGCCAGCCCAAGGGACATCGGCTAATTTCAACGCAACACCGTGGTCGGTCACAGGACCTGCAGGACTTGTTTGTGATAATACATGGTAATCATTCATCGCAAAATGACTACCCATGTCGTCTTCTTTTACACCCGCATCGATATCGTGTGACGGATAAATGAAGATTTTACCTTGGAAGAGGTGAGCGGACGGATCTGCCGTATAAATATGTGAAACAAGCGGCTTTTGGGCAAAAGCACCGAAACTACATACTGCTAAAACGAGTATTTTTTTCATTTGAATAGGTTTGTATATTAAAAGCCTAAATTTCTTATTTTTACTTCATGAAAGCAATTCAAACCGCATTATTATCTTATGGAATGTCGGGACGTATTTTTCACGGCCCTTTCCTTGAAATTCATCCTGGATTCGAGCTTGTAGGTTCCTATGAACGAAGCCAAAAGAATATTCAAAAAGCCTATGCAGGGACACATTCCTACGATTCCTTGGATGAGGTTATACTGGATGCCGACATCGAATTAATCGTCGTCAACACCCCGATTCCAACACATTTTGAGTACGCATCAAAGGCGCTAAAAGCAGGGAAGCACGTCGTGGTCGAGAAAGCATTTACGAACTCCACAGCAGAAGCATTGGAATTGCAAAAAATAGCATCAAAAGCCGGAAAACATATTTTTGTCTACCAAAATCGCCGTTGGGATTCCGATTTCTTAACCGTCAAAAAGGTAATTGAATCTGGCCAATTAGGCGATATTGTGGAAGCCGAATTTCATTTTGACCGCTACAATGGGGCCAAATCCCCAAAAATGCACAAAGAGCTTCCGGGCCCAGGTGCTGGAATCATTTTTGATTTAGGACCTCATATTATTGATCAGGCCTTGCATTTATTTGGAAATCCTACGCATGTATTTGCTGATTTGCGTAAAACGAGACCGGGTACAGAGGTCGAAGATCTGTTTGAAATCTTATTGTATTATCCGGAAATGCGCGTTCGTTTGAAGGCAGGTTATTATTTTAAAGTGCCAGTACCCGCATTTCAAGTGCATGGAAAATTGGGCAGTTTTATCAAAACACGGTCTGACCGACAAGAAGCTGATTTGGATGCAGGCAGAAAACCACAAGGAGATTCTTGGGGGCAAGAAAGCCCAACAGATTTTGGAGTCATGCAGGTAGACGGGGGAAATCCGGAACGCATCCCATCTGAAAAAGGCAATTTTATGGCCTTTTATGAAAATGTTTTTCAATCTTTGCGTGGCGATGCGACTCCGGCGGTTTCCGTACAAGATGGCATCAACAGCATGCGAGTGATCGATGCGGCGATGGAAAGTAGTCGGGAGAAAAGAGTGATCAACTATTAGAAAATAGACGCTAAATATCGCGTGTAAACAAAATTATAACCCCAGACTTCAGTCGGGAAAGACGCGAAGGATCGCGTGTAAACAAAGAACATGGAAGCCAGCATATTAGCCAATTTCGAACCCGAATTAAAGAAAAAAATCCAACAGGTAGGTGTGATTCGTAAATTCCAAGCGGATGATTTCCTCATGAAAACTGGGCAAAGCATACGCTCCGCGGTCTTGGTAACCAAGGGAATCATCAAGGTTTTCCGGGAAGATGACGAGGGCAATGAAGTATTCATGTATAACCTACATCCTGGAGAGGCCTGCGCTATTTCCATGACATGTGCTTCTCGAAATTTAAACAGTCAAATCATGGCGAAGGCTTTGGTCGATACGGAAGTGTTGACCATTCCGGTGGAACTGATGGACGAATGGGCGTCGAAGTACAAGTCTTGGTACCAATTCGTTTTAGAAACCTATCGATCACGCTTCGAGGAATTATTGGATACTCTTGACCACATCGCTTTTCGAAATTTGGATGAACGTTTATTGTGGTACTTGAAACAACATCAGAAGAGTTTAAAAAGCAATACAATCAAAGTGTCATTTACTGAAATCGCAACGGAACTCAATTCATCCCGAGAAGTTATTTCACGGTTAATGAAAAAATTATCCGAGAAAGGACAAATCAAAATCAACAAAAATCAGATCGAAATTATTGATTTAAAGATCTAGTGATACTTATCACGCCACGATAAAGCGAAAAGGCGAATTTTTGCATATTCATTTACAAAATTTTATGCAAAAAAATCGCCTTTGGTATTTAGTAATCTTCACCCAATTAGTCTTTAGTTTACACGCACAGCATCAAGAAATGCATACGCCTCCGCATCTTTGGAAAGGCAAAAAAAGCATCGCAGAAGACTCTACATCCCTCCTATTTGCCTTCAAACATGGCAAAGTACACGGAAACCTACGTTACTTTTTCATGGCGACGGAGAACCAAGACCGACTAACTGATGCGCATGCGAATGCGGTAGGTGGAGGATTATTTTATGAAACGGCAACCTATAAAGGCTTTCAAATGGGAGTAGGCGGTTATTTTATTTATAACGTTGGCTCATCGGACATGGCAAGAATTGACCCTTACACCAATACGATCAGTCGGTATGAAACATCTCTTTTTGATTTAGAAAATCTAGCCAACAAGCATGACCTAGATCGCCTAGAGGAATTATACCTAAAATACAATTGGGGCAAATCGCATATTTTACTGGGGAAGCAATTGATTAATACGCCCTTTATCAACTTACAAGATGGTCGGATGCGACCAACGGAGGTAGGAGGACTATATGGAGAATTTTTTCCCAGCAAACATGATAAATTGGAAGGTGGATATTTATATGAAATATCACCTAGAGGAACCGTAGATTGGTATGGAATCGGTGAATCGATCGGGATTTATTCCAATGGTGTAAATATTAATGGAACGAAAGGAAATTATGCCCATCAAATTGAATCAAAAGGCATATTACTGACAGGCTATACGCATACATTACCAAAAGGCAATTCCTTGAAACTTTGGAATGTGTATGTGGATAATGTTTTTAATACAACACAAGCACAATTTGATTTTAAGCAAGGAAATTGGATAGCAGGGCTTCAATATACAGAACAACATGCCATTCGGAACGGAGGAAATGAAGATCCTTTAAAGACCTATTTTGATCCTACTCAAATGTCACGGGTTTTTAGCACCAAGTTTGGTTGGGAAAGTAATCAATGGAAAACTTCGCTCAATTACACACGCATCACCGGTGAGGGACGTTACTTAATGCCACGAGAGTGGGGCCGCGATCCATTTTACACGTTTATGTCAAGAGAGCGAAATGAGGGATTTGGAGATGTTCATGCCCTTGTGAGCAAATTAAGTTACCTAACCAATCAATTCCCACTTAAGACCTCTCTGAGTTATGGTTTGTTTCAATTACCGGATGTGAAAAATACCGCGTTAAATAAATATGGTTTACCTAGTTACCAACAACTCAATGTCGAATTAACCTACGAATTTGAGCACTTCCTGGAAGGCTTAGAGTTGCAAGTGTTGTATGTGCATAAATCAAATCAAGGCAAGACCTATGAAAATGAGAAATATATCATCAATAAGGTCAATATGAGCAATTACAACATCGTTTTGAACTTCCATTTTTGACCTTGAAAAAAAAATGTAGCTTGTGATAAAAATCACGGAATAGCGTCATAAAAGGTCTGACATTTGTAACATCAAAATCAATAAAAAAACGCATGGAAATTATCGGCTACTTTGCCTCACTACTTATCGGAATTTCACTTGGCCTAATTGGAGGCGGTGGATCCATTTTAACCGTCCCTGTTTTAGTATATTTGTTTGGCGTTGACCCTATTTTGGCCACTGCGTATTCACTCTTCGTTGTTGGTGCTAGTTCATTAGTTGGCGCCTTCCCAAAATACAAGCAAGGATTAATCAACGTAAAAACAGCCATCATTTTTGGTATACCTTCCATCGCATCTGTATATGCAACGCGTAAATTCATTGTTCCATTAATTCCTACAGAGGTTTTCATGATTGGTGATTTTGTTGTTACCAAATCCATTCTCATGATGGTATTATTCGCCATCCTGATGGTTGCCGCATCCATTTCCATGATACGTGGTAAATGCGAGCAATGTGAAAAAGAAAAACTAGGCACTTACGTCGAAGAAGCGCAAGTATTCAACTACCCGATGATTTTACTGGAAGGTGCTGTGGTAGGCGTCCTAACAGGATTAGTTGGAGCTGGAGGTGGATTTTTAATTATTCCAGCCCTCGTGATGCTTTCCAAATTATCGATGAAACAAGCTGTTGGAACGTCCTTGTTAATCATCGCCGCCAAATCGCTCATTGGATTTACGGGCGACCTTGGTCATACAGTGATTGATTGGAACCTTTTATTGATTGTAACAGGATTAGCGATTGGTGGTATTTTCATCGGAGATGTCATCAGCAAAAAAGTAGACGGAAATAAATTAAAAGTAGGATTCGGCTGGTTTGTGTTGGTTATGGGAATTTACATTCTAGTCCAGCAATTAGCCTTCCCAATGAAATAAATAGAGATTATAAAACATTCACAACATAACAATTGACCCAATGAAAGTAGAACAAATTTACACAGGATGTTTAGCACAGGGTGCATATTACATCGAGAACAATGGCGAAGCAGCGATCATTGATCCACTTCGCGAGGTGCAACCCTACATTGAAAAAGCGGAACGTAATGGGGCGACTATTAAGTATGTATTCGAAACACACTTCCATGCTGACTTCGTATCTGGTCACATTGATTTATCCGCGAAGACAGGTGCTCCTATCGTTTACGGTCCTAATGCGGCATGTGCATTCGATTGTATCTCAGCGACAGATGGCCAAGAATTCAAATTAGGAAACGCAACAATCCGTGTTATCCACACACCAGGTCACACGATGGAATCTACGTGTTTCTTATTGATCGATGAGACAGGTAAAGAAACAAGCTTGTTCTCGGGTGACACCTTATTCATCGGTGATGTAGGCCGTCCTGATTTAGCACAAAAGGTGAAAGCCGATTTAACTGAGGATATTTTAGCAGGTCATCTGTTCGATTCTTTACGCAACAAGATTATGCCTTTGGCTGACGACATCATCGTATATCCAGCGCACGGTGCAGGATCTGCTTGTGGTAAAAACATGAGCAAGGAAACGACGGATACCTTAGGGAATCAGAAGAAAACGAACTACGCATTAAATCCAGCTCTAACAAGAGAAGCATTTAAGAAGGAAGTATTAACAGGTTTAGTTGCCCCTCCAGCCTATTTCCCATTAAACGTATTGATGAATATCCAAGGATATGATTCCATTGATAAAGTAATGGAGCGTGGCCAACATGCCTTATCTCCAGCCGGATTTGAAGTAGCAGCAAATGAAACTGGTGCTTTGATTTTGGATACACGTGACCCACAAACTTTTGCAGCAGGATTTATTCCGAATTCAATCAATATTGGAATTGATGGTTCTTTTGCTCCATGGGTGGGTGCAATGATTCCTGATATCAAGCAAGAGATCTTGTTAGTTACCGATGAAGGACGTGAAGAAGAGGTAATCACGCGTTTAGCTCGCGTAGGTTATGACTTTACGATCGGATATTTGAAAGGTGGTATTGCTGCTTGGAAGGCTGCAGGCATGGAAGTGGACACAATCACATCGATCAGTCCAGAAGAAATGTTTGCTCGTTTTGAAGCAGGTGAAGGTGAAATCATCGACGTGCGTAAAAACTCAGAGTTTTTAAGTGAGCACGTGGTTGAAGCGGAAAATGCACCATTGGACTTCATCAACGATAGCATGTTGAAAATAAACAAGGACAAGACTTACTTCGTGCACTGTGCAGGTGGTTACCGTTCGATGATATTCAACTCGACGCTTCGTGCACGTGGATATGATAATTTAATCGACGTGAATGGCGGATTCAAAGCCATCAAAGAATCAGAGAAATTTAACATCACGGACTACGTATGTCCATCAACTTTATTGTAACATGGAAGACTTATTAAAAAACCCAACTACCACGGTAGTAGACGTTCGCGAAACCGGTGAATTTGCTGGAGGACATTATGAAGGAGCTATTAATATTCCTTTGGGAATTATTCCCTTGCGACTTGACGAATTCAAATCGATGAATGGACCCATCGTGGTCTATTGCCGCAGTGGTAACCGCTCAGGTATGGCCATGAACCTATTAAAACAAGCAGGATTATCTGAAGTTTATAATGGGGGTGGCTTGCATGACATGCTTGTTTATCAAAACTAACTCACAAAACCTCAGGTTACGGCCTGAGGTTTTACCCATTTACCGATAACTATGTTAACGAACTTAACTCAAAATTGGGGTTTCATGCGCATCATCCGCTTAGGTTTTGGCGTTTATGCACTCATTGAAGCCTACCGTGGAAACGATACACTGATGGCCATGCTTGGGCTTGTTTTAGTGGGCATGGCTCTGCTAAATGCTGGATGTGGTGCACAAGGTTGTGGGGTACCCATGAATAAATCAACAGGTAAAGAAACGGAAGAAGTATCTTATGAAGAAGTTCATGCTAAATAACATTTGGTCCATCCTTGGGGGGCTCTTTGGAGGCCTCTTTGGATATTTCTACTGGCGAGATATTGGTTGTGCGACAGGTACTTGCCCGATCACAAGCAAACCATTTAACAGCATCGTCTACTTTGCTGTGTTAGGTTATTTTATGATTGGCACCATCACACAATGGCGCACTTTAAAAGAAGAGCAATAAGATTTATAAAATTTTAACTAAATTCAAAATCAGACTAGTGACTGACGACTAGCGACTAATTTAACTTATCATGATAGAAACAATCACCCAACCCTGGCCTTGGTATACGGCAGGAATAATCATCGGACTTATTGTCCCTGCCCTATTAATCTTAGGAAACAAACACTTTGGTATATCGGCCAACTTACGCCATGCGTGTGCAGCTTGTTTACCGAGCAACATACCTTTCTTCAGTTATGATTGGAAGAAAGAAACTTGGAACTTCTTTTTCGTAGGAGGCATTTTAGTAGGTGGAATCATCTCCACGCTCTATTTAGGGTCAGACGATGCAGTCGTTGTTCACCCGGATTTAGCCAAAGAATTAGCTACTTATGGTATTACTGATTTTTCAGGTATGGTTCCGTCCCAGTTGTTTTCATTTGAAAGTCTTTTCACTTTACGTGGACTTGTGATGATGGTCGGCGGAGGATTTTTAGTAGGTTTTGGCGCACGATATGCAGGTGGATGTACCTCTGGACATGCAATCATGGGCCTTTCAGACCTTCAATGGCCGTCGTTAGTTGCTACCATCTGTTTCATGATCGGTGGTTTCGTTATGGCTAATTTCATTTTACCCTTCATCTTACATTTATAATACCCATGGAAAAGAAGACAACAGAACACGCAAATCCAGTAGATTTCGAAGTACGTTCATTAGACACGATGTGTGTCAACGAATCTGAATTGGTTCACCCTTGGTGGTATAATTTCAAATATGCAGCTGTAGGCGTGATTTTTGGTATCGTATTTATCAAAGCAGAGATTATATCCTGGTTTCGTATCCAGGAAATGTTCCGTTTACAAAGCTTTCACATGTATGGTGTAATCGGCACAGCGGTTGTGGTAGGAGCCATCTCCGTATTTTTAATTAAAAAATTCAAAGTAAAAAGTATCCATGGAGAAGACATTACGTTCACCGATAAGAAGTTTAATAAAGGCCAAATAATCGGTGGCTTAATCTTTGGTTTGGGATGGGCACTGACGGGAGCTTGTCCAGGCCCGCTTTTTGCACAAGTGGGAACAGGCGCACTTGTTATCTTAGTCGTAGTTCTAAGCGCAACGGCAGGTACTTGGGTGTATGGGAAGTTCAGAGATCAATTGCCGCATTAAGAGGTAAGAGTTAAGAGGTAAGAAGTGAGAGGTGAATGGTCAGAGATCTCTTATATTAAAAGCTAGTCACAGTAAATCTGGGCTAGCTTTTTTATGTAAATACAAGTCAAAAAAAGCTAGCCGAAATATTACTTCAGCTAGCTTAACTCTTACTTCTTACTTCTTACCTCTTAACTCTTAACTCTTAACTACCTAAACGTGTAATCCACCCCTGTCACCTGACTTAACAAAGTCTGCGGTCCATCTAAAATCTTCGCATCATGACGTAATACAGGCGTCACTGGAGAGAATTTAGCTAAATACTCTTTCATCATGCTATGAAGTGTATATGCCGTATTCTTAGCCTCCTTCACCCCTTTCATACGACAAAGCATATCCTCAGGATCTCCGTCACGCTCACAGGCACACAGCACATAGGATTTCTCTAATTCCAATGGAGCACCACCGATAATCACTTTTTGAACGCGATGACCTACTCGCTCAAATGCCTTGAATTCTACTTGCATGCCTTTGAAACGGATAAACCAACCGCCAAAACGCAAGGACGCGTCCTGTGCAAATACGTTCTGCAATTCCTTTTCTAACCAATTCATAATTTGTTGGCCTGTTGCCTTCGCCGTCCGAATCGTGGAATCCACAGGAAGCATGTCGTATAAGTATCCTTCCGTAATAGCTACTTTACCATCCTTCCCAGGAACACGTGGTGGGCAAAAACGGAAGCCATTCGATAAAACCACATCGGCATTCACCTTCCATTTTAACGCATCTACGATCATGGTATCAATCGTATTTTCGACGACAAAGTTGCGGTAGAGCGGAACAGTACTGTAACCCAATACTTTATTTATTTCCTCTTTATAAGGTTTCTCTAAATCTTGAACGAAGGCTTTAATCTCGGGATCTGCAGGGAATTTAATCGGATCCACTTCTACTAATTCGTAGGTCGATCCTACTACTTTTCCAGCTTTAACTTGAATATCCAATTTGCCGATAAATGAACCGAATGCTCCTGGCTCAACAATCTTAGTATACTCTGCTTGAATTGGTTTACGAACGCGCTCATGAGTATCCGCACCGAAAATATAATCTACGCCTTCACAGTGTGGATTATTTCCTAGAGCAATTTGTTGAGATAGCCCCAAGTGGGATAAAATAATGACAAAATCACATTGCTCTTGTTCGCGCAAAAGCGTGACATATTCCTTCAGGTTTTCTTCGGGTTTGGTATAAATAATTCCTTTGCTATACAAGGGAGATTGTCGGAGTGGGACTAAAGGATCCGTATACCCTAAGAAACCAATCTTAACACCTAAACGATGCATGATTTGATAAGGCTGAAAGATTAACTCCCCTTTCTTACCATCTCCTAAATCGTGATACATATTCGCACAAATTTTAGGAGCTAAAAGCCCACCCATTAATTTCTGCATGTTCTTCTTATAATAAACAACCTCCCAGTTTCCGGGCAGGTATAAATCATAATTCATGGCGTTCAACAAGGGAACAAATGCTTGTCCTGTCGTCTTCACCGAAAGCATCGAACCCTGGAACATATCCCCTGTATCAAGTGTAATTGTATTCTCGGGATTTGCTTGTTTCATTCGATCTAAAGCTGTAGCCATGTGCGCATAGCCACCTGCTTTCCGGAAAACAAGTTCATCCTTTTCCCAAAACAACTCATCATGCGCATGCAATTGGCAATGCACATCCGTTGTTTGCAAAATGGTAATTTGACCGGTTGCCGGTTTTCCAGGACTCGAAATTGATGGCGTAGGCTTAGCCTCAGAACCTGCAATGGGCGCTAAAGCGGCTACACTAGTCAATAGCCCGCCTTGTAGAAATTTTCTTCTTGAGTTCATGGGTTTAGCTTTTTGATTTCTTGTGTTTCTTAATCCATTCTTTAATTGGCTTATATGGACCATATTTATGCTGAGCTTCAGGAAAAGGATCCACATATGGGCCAAAAGGATGATCAAATGGCTTGCTTGAAATATCAGGCCAATCTTTTGATAAATCTTTCTGAGGTCTAGGCATCGAATTCACATAAGCTGCTAGATCCCATGCCTCTTCATCACTTAATTGGGGTTTTTCGTAGGTCGCTCCTAAGGGCATATTGTATTTTACATAACCTGCAAAGTTGGACATCCGGTAGAGACCCGCACCATGGTTATAGCTATGAGCTCCCCAAAGTGGTGGATAGGTATAAGACTTGCCCCCTTCTGCTAATACGCCACCACCATCTATTTGATGACAAGACTGACACTTAGCGGCATATACTTCTGCTCCTTTCGCGGGATCAATAGCTCTTTTCAGCCCTTTCAACTTAAAAATTCCTGAACCTTTGGGAGATTTCCCCTTGGCCACATCCGTTCCTAGCCATTTAATATAGGCTAAAATTGCGCGCATTTCCTTACTTTCAGCGGCTAACGCTTGGCCATTTAAGGAACGTTCAAAACAATCATTTACCCGTTTTACTTGATCTTCAACCGCGCCAGAGCGAGCTCTAAACTTCGGATAAGTAGACTGAACAGCGAAGTAATTATTTCCCCAAGGCTGCGTACCGGCATTTAGGTGGCAGTTTTGGCAATTCATTCCATTTGAAATCGACTTCACAGAGCCTTTTGGGCCTAAATAATCGGACGTATGAGCAATTAATTCTTTCCCATACAACACCAAGTCTTTTTCTTCAGGAGCTAAATACATCATCCGCCAATCAGATGGCGCGGTCCATACATGGGTGAAATTAGAATCCGTAGCTACGTAAAGTTGGGTTGAATCCGATGTAACAACCCTTGAATTCCATGTAGAAAAACTCAAATACCCTAATAGCGCAAATAATGCGATAAGTAAGGTGTACAAGAACATTTGCAAGAGACTTTGCGAGTGGTTTTGATTATTCATAGGGAATTTACAAGCGTATTTGGAAGAAACAAATGACTTAAGAAAATAGCTTAATACCTGTGACTTTTGTCACTTTGCATATAATTAATTATAATTTTTCTGTAGGTGTTGTCACAATTGCATTAAACTCCGATGTAGAAATATATACCGGGGAATAAGCACCTCCAGCATTCACTAAATTCTTATAAAAAGACCGTAAATGGTTCCGACTTCCCTTATTAAGAAAATCATACACCAAGTTCACATCCTGATTATTGGTCAGAGCAATCGATTTATTCAAATCATAAATATCTAATTCTTCAATTTTGGCACCTACTTGGTAAGCAGCTAAAAGACTCACTTGGCCTTGGCCAACTAAGGCATTATATAATGATTGAAGCACTGGATCTGTAAAAACACCGCGCGGGTGGGTATCCATTGGATCTACTAATTGATATTTCTTGATAATAATGAGCATCGCCTCCATGTGACTTAATTCACTATTGGGAATATTTTGAAAAATTTTGACACCATATTGATCAAATAGGGTTTGGTATACATCATAGGCCAACTTCTCTTCTTCACGGATAAATAAAATCCGCTCTTTTTCAGCAGGCTCCAAGGACTCAAGCGGCAAACTTGCTACGGAATTTTGAATGGCCATTAAACGTTGGCTTAGGTTCTCTTGACCACTTTCCAAAGGGCCACCTTTTTCACAACTACTGAACAAAATTACCCCGAAAAGCAATAAGACTACATTTTTCATGATATACCAATTTTAAAATTTATCAAATGTATTCCTGATTGCATCAAACTAGCGTGACATTTAACACGATACCCCAAAGTGACTATTATCACGAATTCAATACGAAAACTTTTCGAAATTTAGCCTAATCATTAAACACGTTAACCATGAAAAATCATCACCAAATTGTAATTGTCGGCGGAGGAAATGCCGGCATCTCCATTGCATCTCAACTCCTACGAAAAGATGCGTCCTTAGACATCGCCATCGTGGATGGAGCCAAAAAACATTATTACCAACCCGCTTGGACACTCGTAGGTGGGGGTGAATTTGACATCAAAGACACCGAACGTGATGAGGCATCCGTTATACCTGTGGGAGCCACATGGGTCCAACAAATGGTAGACAGCTTTAAACCCGAAGAAAATAAAATTACCTTGGCCGATGGGAAGGACATTAGCTATGACTATTTAATTGCGGTACCTGGAATCCAATTGAATTGGTCGGAAATCAAAGGCTTACCTGAGACTTTAGGCAAAAATGGTGTTTGTAGCAACTATAGCTTCAATACAGCTCCCTACACGTGGGAATGCATTCAGAATACAAAAGGAGGCAAAGCACTATTCACCAATCCACACACACCCATCAAATGTGGAGGTGCCCCACAGAAAATCATGTATTTGGCGGCTGATTATTTCCGAAAAAACAAGATTAAAACTCAGGTGGAATTTTGGAGCGGAGGTACCCGAGTTTTTGGCGTAGAAAAATACGAAAACACATTGAAAGATGTTATTGCACGATACGGAATCAATACCCAATTTTTTGTTAAGTTAGTCGAAATTGATGGCCCCAATAAAAATGCGAAGTTCGTGGGTATTGGAGAGGCAAACAAAGACCAAGAATATTGGGTGGAATTTGATATGCTGCATGTCACACCTCCACAATCAGCACCTGATTTTATTCGAAATAGTCCTTTAGCTAATGCCGCAGGCTGGTTGGATGTCGAAAAACACACCTTACAACATCATGTATACAAAAATATCTTTGGCTGTGGTGATGCTGCCAACCTACCTGCCTCCCGTACGGGTGCAGCTATTCGAAAGCAGGCTCCTGTATTAGTTAGTAATTTACGATCCGTTATGAAAGGGAAATCGATGAGCGCCTCCTATGATGGCTATTCCTCTTGTCCCATTATTACTGGTTACAACAAATTAGTATTAGCTGAATTTGATTACAACAATCAACCCGTTGAGACGTTTCCATTTGATCAATCCAAGGAACGTTGGTCCATGTACCAAATGAAAAAATACTTACTTCCTTACCTCTATTGGAATCAAATTCTGCCAGGCAAAATGTAGGAAAATTGTGTATTTTTGTTCGTCAAACCCCGCACAAAATGCATATTTTAATTGTCCATGATCAGAAAATTCCAGTCGCTGGTTATGGAGGAACTGAACGGGTGATTTGGGGCTTAGCGAAATCCTTGCGGGAACTCGGGCACCAAGTCACCTTTTTAGTACCCCAAGGCTCCTACTGCCCTTTTGCATCGGTGTTAATTTGGAATCCACTCGTGTCCTTGAGTGCACAAATTCCAGCATCTGTAGATGTGGTTCACTTGAATCATACACCTACAGAATCCCTCGCAATGCCTCATGTTGTTACCGTACATGGGAACATGCCCAACGAAACAAAATTAGCGATCAATTCGATTTTTGTATCCCAAAACCATGCTAATCGCTATGGCTCCGAATCGTTTATACACAATGGCTTGGATTGGAGTGACTATGGTAAACCCAATTTGGCTCAATCTCGGAATCATTTTCATTTCTTGGGCAAGGCTGCCTGGCGCGTAAAAAATGTACAAGGAGCCATTGATACGACCCTACAAAGTCCTAACGAACAATTAGCAGTCCTTGGAGGCTCGCGACTCAATCTCAAAATGGGATTCCGTATGACCTGGAGTTCTCGCATTCAGTTTTATGGAACGGTGGGCGGCCAACAAAAACTCGATTTACTCAGCCAATCGAAAGGATTAATTTTTCCGGTTCGGTGGCACGAACCCTTCGGATTAGCCATCACCGAGAGCCTCTACTTTGGATGCCCTATTTTTGCGACGCCCTATGGCTCTTTACCTGAATTAATTAAACCCGAATTCGGTTTTTTAAGTGCCCAACAAACGGCTTTGACTGAAGCGATCCAACATGCCTCTGATTATAATAAAGAAGCATGCCACGCCTACGCGAGAGACGTTTTTGATGCACGGAGCATGGCAAAAAAATACCTAATCGCATACGAAAATGTATTGAATGGCCACGCATTGAATCGCCAAAATCCTCAACGCATCGAAAAAAATCCACCCAAATTTTTGCCTTGGAACAACAAAAGCCTGTGACTTTCATCACAGGCTTTTAACAGAAAGCAAGCTAAATTGCCTTAGTATTTAAGGTAAGCCCAGCCAGCTTCTTGTTTAAGAACAACTTCAGCTACGCCAGAAGGAACAGTACCAGCTTGAGACAAAATTGAGGCACGGTCGATTTTACGTTCACGAATCGTATTTTCACAAGCTTTAAATAAAACACCTGAAGCTGCTAATTCAGCAATTTTAGCTTTTTGAGTTGTTTTGCCATCAACAAGGATACTGATACCTGAACCATGAGCCACTAATTCAATTTGAGTATTCGCACCCAAAGCGGTTTGAAGATTGGATATATTTTTCAGTGCCCCATGCCAAACAAGGGTATCCGAAGTATTTAATTGAATGACAACTTTGTGTATGGGCTGCTGCGCTTGAACAGCAAAAACAGCAGAAATAAAAATAATGAAGGATAAAATAGTCTTTTTCATATGTTATATTTTTTTTCACGAAACTAACCAATTACCTGTATGAAAGCAATGTGGGATGAACGATATCAATCAAATGTATATCAATATGGAATCAATCCAAATGACTTTTTTGCCGAACAAATTGCTCAATTACCTGTTGGGCGCATATTAATTCCTGCTGCCGGAGAAGGGCGAGATGCTGTATATGCCGCCAAACTTGGCTGGGAGGTTTATGCCTTTGACCTCAGTGAACAAGGCCAAGCAAAAGCCATGAAATTAGCACGGGAGCAACATGTCCAATTACATTATGTGTGCTCGGACGCGACAAAGGTGCAATTTCCGCACGAATCATTTGATGTGATTATGTCAACCTACTTCCACACACCGCCCGAAATACGTGCTCAGGTACATGCCCAGTTTGTCAAATGGCTCAAGCCGGGGGCCACCTTGTTGGTCGAAGGATTCAACAAACGCCAACTTGCCCACTCATCCGGTGGGCCCAAAAATATGGAATGGTTATTTGATACATCGACATTGGCATCTGACTTCAACACTTTAGCTATTCAGCTGAATCAAGAAATTAAACGAACGCTGAATGAAGGCCCATTGCACCAAGGATTGGCAGAAGTAATTCAGTTCAAAGCGAAAAAAACCTTAAATACTTAGGAGACAAATATCACGTTCAAGGCAGAATGAGCACCTTATCTTTGATTTATAAAAAAACAAACAAATGCTACAATTCATTAAAAACTTATTAGGCTTTGGACCTTCAGTCGATATTCAAGCGCTCATTAAAAATGGTGCAAAGATTGTTGACGTACGAACACCCGCTGAATTCAAAGACGGCCATGTGAAAGGATCGATTAATTTACCTTTACAAACTTTGGGCAGCCAAATGAACAAATTGAAGAAAGATGAGGTTATTATTACGTGTTGCCGTTCTGGAAGCAGAAGTGGTATGGCTCGCCGCCAATTACAAGCTGCGGGATTTACGCAGGTGTACAATGGAGGACCTTGGAACTCCATAAAGAGTTAGGAACTAAGAGGTAAGAACTAAGAGAAATTAAAGATACTATGTCCATGTACATTCGGACTAAGGACAAAGGACTTCAGACTTAAACAGACTAGCCACTAGAGACTAGCGACTAATATATGAGCAAATTCGCAGAATTATTAAAATCCACGGAACCGGTGTTGGTCGACTTCTCAGCCGAGTGGTGTGGTCCATGTAAGCAATTAAAACCCATCTTGGAACAAGTAAAATCGAAAGTGGGAGCAAATGCTAAAATCATTAAAATAGATGTAGATAAAAACAGAGCGTTGGCGGAAAAATTCCAAATCCGGTCTGTGCCCACCTTAATCCTATTCAAAGATGGAAAATCTGTTTGGCGCCAATCGGGTGTTATTCAGGCGAGTACGTTGGAAGGAATAATTAAACAGCATTCCAGTCGCTAGTCGGCAGTCGCAAGTTGTCTGTCGCAAGTCCCAATCATTTACTACAATCCTTACTCAACATAATTTAACCAGATGAAAAAAATATTCTTTTCACTCTTAATCGCATCTTCGCTAATCGCTTGTTCAAAACAAGAGGGATTACAAAATTTGGCTGCCACAGCATTTCAAACTGAAATAAAATCAGCCGAACCTGGCCAAATTCTGGATGTTCGCACGAGCGACGAATATGCCAATGGACATATCGAAGGCGCCGTATTAGCCGATATATCAAGCAATTTATTCCAAGAAGCTGCTGGAAAATTAGATAAATCGAAAACAGTTTATGTCTATTGCCTATCAGGAGGCCGATCCAGCGCAGCAGCAACACAGCTTCAAGAAATGGGATTCACATCTATCGTGAACTTATCCGGCGGAATGCTTGCATGGCAATCGGCAAACCTACCTACAAGCACAAGCGAGGGTGTTTCTGCTCCTGCAGCGGGCATGACATTAGCCGACTTTGACAAACTTCTACAAGGTAAAAAATTAGTCATTGTCGACTATAATGCGACTTGGTGTGGACCTTGTAAACAACTAAGTCCTGTATTAGAGGCATGGATTAAAGCTCAAAATGGTCAAGTTGAATTAATCAAAATTGACGTAGATGCCAATCAAGAACTTGCAAAAGCGAAACAAATTGAATCCATCCCCTATTTAGAATTCTATAAAGACGGAAAATTAGCCGATAAACAAATCGGCATGGGAGAAGCAAAGGCTATGACCCAAAAGTGGAAGCAAATATTACTGTAAGAGGTAAGAACTAAGAGGTAAGAGTTAAGAACTAAGAGGTAAGAGGTAAGAGCTAAAAACTAAGAACAAAGATGGAAGAACTTAGAACTAAAAGTTAAGTAATACTTATTTCAGGCATTTTATAATAAAACCTTAAAGGACTCGGTATTAAACTCTTAGCTCTTAGTACTTAACTCTTAGTTCTTAACTCTTAACTCTTAGTTCTTTTAGTTGCAACTCATCCTCATCTTGATTATTCCTGCGGACAACAGTGTCAAAGCCCCAATCGAAGCAATACTTACCCAGATTGGGAAATAAATCATCAATATCCCCGTCATTAAAGCTCCTACCGCATAACCGAGGTCACGCCACAAGCGAAATACACCTAAACTTTTTGCTCGATCCAAAGGATGTGTATTTTGCGCCACCGCAGCCATGAAGGTTGGGTAAACCATTGCAGTACCCAAACCTAAAAGCACCGATAAACTCGCAAAATGCCAAAATGCTTGCGCAACGATTAATCCAAAGAGCGCAAGGCCCTGAAAGAGCATACCATAAATCAATAAATCTTTTTGGCAAATCAAATCAGACAATTTCCCTGTTCCCAATTGTGCCAGCCCCCACACCATGGGGTATAAAGCAACAATAATTCCAATTTCTGCTAATGGAAAGCCTTTGGCCAATAATAATACAGGGAATAGCCCCCAAATCATCCCATCGTTCAAGTTATTAATTAAACCCGCCTGTGTGACAGAGCCAAGATTTGGATGATGATAGCTCGTGTCCCAAAAAACAGATGACAATCTGGGCACCGTACTCTTAACAGCCGCGGCGGAAACATGCCCCCGCGTATCATGTACAAAAAATGCCGACAAGCATAATCCTATGCTGACAAAAGCAATCCCTAAATAAAATGGATACGGACGAATTCCATAATGCTGTGCAATCCAAGCCGTTAAAAAGGCAACCAATCCCACAGAAAGATAACCAGCAAATTCATTGATTCCCATCGCCAAACCGCGATTTCGATCACCCACCAAGTCAATCTTCATGGTCACGGTACTCGACCATGCTAAACCTTGATTAATACCTAACAAAATATTGGCTGCAATAATCCAATTCCACGTGGGCGCCCACATCAAGATAAAGGGAATAGGGATGGCGATAAACCAACCGAGAATCAATAAATTTTTCCGACCGATTTGATTGGCAAAATGTCCGGCATAATAATTTGCGAATGATTTCGTGATTCCAAAAACAACAATGAAAGAAAACATCGCTGCATGCGACTCCATGCCAAAAGATTGCGATGCCAAACTAGGTAAAATGGATCTTTCCAATCCAATCATCCCACCAACTAAAGCATTGATAAGCACAAGCAAAGTAAATTGCTTCCAATTTTCGCGTAAACCTAATTGCGTTTTCATACCCAACATTTATTCCTGCAAAGGAGTCTAAATGCAAAGCAATTCTACTTATCAAATGTTAAATTAATCTCTTTTGGCGCGAATACGACTCAAACTAACCTGGGTGATTCCAAGGTAAGAAGCAATGAATTTCAAAGGTGCCATACGTAATACTTCAGGTTGATCTTGTGCCAATAGTCGATACCGTTCTTCCGCCGTATGAAATTGCAAATTCTCGATGCGTTGAATTGTTTGAACATAGGCTCGCTCAAACAAGCGCATAAACAAACGCTCAATATCTCGATGTCCTTCATATAACGCGAACAAGTCCTTGGTGGAAATCGACCAAACCTCTGCATCTGCTAACACTTGTATGGCTTTCTTGCTTGGCAATCCACCAAACAGACTTTCAGCTCGCGCAATTAAACAAAACGGCTCATAAAATCCTTCGGTCACATCATTCCCCTCATGAAAATAATTGATGCGCGCTAGACCCGACTTCAAAAAATAGAGTGTTTTACACGTTTGCCCTATTTGTTGTAAGTGATGTCCTTTTTTAATGTATTGCGTTTGAATAAGAGAAGTCAATGCTTCCTCAGACGATGTTGATAGACTTGAAATCTGCTTTAAATAAGTAATCAACGCTTGAGCCATAGATTATCAGTAAATTTAATGTGTGGCGATCACTCGCGCCAAACGCTATTATTTATCCTTCTCAAACCCTAAGGACACCGAATTCACACAGTAACGTAATCCTGTTTCCGTAGGACCATCATCAAATACATGACCTAAATGTCCACCGCATTTAGCACAGGTAATCTCAACCCGGCGCATACCCAATGTCAAATCCGCCGTTTCCTTGATGACACCAGCTTTAATTTCTTTGTCGAACGAAGGCCAACCGCAATGCGAGTCGAATTTAGAATCTGATTTAAACAAACGCGTTCCACAACCCTTGCAGGTATAATAACCCTTATCAACATGCATCAAAAACTTGCCCGTGTAGGGGCGTTCCGTACCTTTTTGACGCAAAATATAAAATTCTTCTTCACTCAATTTTGCCTTCCATTCCGCTTCAGAAGTTGGTAGTTGATCCATCAGTTTTGTTGATTTAGGTGCTTGACTACATGCTTGAAACGCAAGTGCCATCACAAACAAGAAATAAGAAAATGATTTCATAAGATTTCGTTTCAGATTAAACGAAAAATTTGTGCAATTGTTTTACTCAATCAAATCACCCAGAAACATTAAATAAGGCGTCTCTGCTGGTGCATCTATATCCTTGTATCGATGATAATTACCCAAAATGAGATTTTGAATCGTTTTCTTTAAACGCTTCCAACGCGCTTCGGGTAAGTTGGCCCGACGATCCCAATAATCAATTCGAGTATCCAAAGGTTCAAATCGTTGGTTAGGAAATTTGGCTAAAACAGCTTTGCGTAGCTCAACTAAGAATTCCAATTTCTTCCGATATGGTCCTACCTTATCCTCATGCGGGCGTTGAATACGTTCCCAAAGGGATGGTGGCGTACCTTGGTTTCCCTTTACTCCTACTTGCTGCTCTGAATGCAAACGATATTGCACATAGGTAGCAGGAATAAAATCGATCTTATTTTCAAGGGCAGCAGATAAGCCTATCCAGGCATCATGTAAAAAATAACTCGGAAGATTCGTTGGGAAAGGCGTAACGCGATCCAAAAAGCGCTTGCGAACACCCATGGTGCAACCTGTAACTCGGTTACCGTCCAACAAAATATCAACTGATTTTCCCATTTTCCAATCCCGCTGTTGCTCTTCCCGAAAACGGAACGTAGACCACAAACGTTTGCCTGAAATTTGGCCGAATTCATCCACCAACACGGCATCCGTAAACACAACCTCCGCATCCTCATGGTGATTAAAATAGGTTGCAATACGTTCAATTTTCTGGGGATCCCAAAAATCATCTTGATCGGCAGGAAAAATATAATCTCCCGTACAAAGCGTTAATGCTTTTTGAAAATTTTGATACGTACCTAAACGCGTAGGATTTTGATGAATCTGCAAGGGTAGACGATCCTTAAATTGCTCAAGAATCAACATAGTACGGTCTGAAGAACCTTCATCGCACACAATCACCTCATCGGGTGGTAAGGTTTGATCAACCAAACTACTCAACTGTGTCCGGAGAAACTTCTCTCCATTCAAGGTACAAAGTGCAACAGATATCTTCAAAACTTATCCATTAATGGGCTTCCAACCAGTTCATTCCAACTCCAATGCCCGTCTCAATCTTCACGCCTAAATCCAAGGCCTGACACATAATTTCATCAATGTGCGTACGAAGGTAATCAATTTCTGAAACATGCGCATCAAAAACCAATTCATCATGTACGGTCAAAATCATCCGAGATTTCAAATTTTCCCGTTCAATAAACGCTTGAATCTGAATCATGGCTACTTTAATCATATCGGCAGCGGAACCTTGAATCGGGGCATTGATTGCATTTCGCTCTGCAAAACTCCGCTCATTCATATTGGCCGACAAAATATCACGTAAATATCGACGACGCCCCAAAACCGTTTCCACATATCCCAATTCACGCGCATTAGTGATTGTCGTATCCATAAAGGCTTTCACCCCTGGAAATTCAACAAAATACTGATCGATGATTTCCTTCGCTTCCGTCCGTGAAATTCCTAAAGAACCCGCTAATCCAAAAGCCGATTGACCATAAATAATCCCAAAATTGACCGCCTTCGCACGTCTACGTAATTCAGACGTCACCTCATCCAAACTAACCTTAAATACCTTCGCAGCCGTCGCCTTATGTACGTCAATTCCCTGATTAAAGGCATTCAACATAGCTTCGTCTTGGGCAAATGCCGCCAT
This sequence comes from Bacteroidota bacterium, assembly GCA_041191865.1. Classification (GTDB taxonomy): domain Bacteria; phylum Bacteroidota; class Bacteroidia; order Cytophagales; family Spirosomataceae; genus Aquirufa. The sequence continues at coordinate 2,225 of JBEEOB010000139.1, read as the reverse complement.
GATACGCAATTCGATTTGCGAGTAATCGGCTGATAGAATCTGAAAGTTCTCATCCCGAGGAATGAATGCTTTTCGTATTTCCCGACCACGTGGCGTCCGAATGGGAATATTTTGCAAGTTGGGGTCCTTCGAGGACAAACGACCTGTTGCCGTTACCGCCTGCATAAATGACGTATGAATACGCCCCGTTTTGGGCGAAATCAATTGTGGCAAGGCGTCTACATAGGTCGACTTCAATTTCTGTAATTCCCTGAAATCCAAAATCAATCGTGCAATTTCATGCTCGGCTTCCAATTTGGATAATATCTCCTCCCCCGTCTGGTATTGACCTGTTTTAGTCTTTTTGGCTTTGGGGTCTAATTTCAGCTTTTCAAATAAAATCTCTCCTAATTGCTTTGGCGAAGCGACATTGAATTCCTGACCAGCTACCTCAAAGATTTTTTGCTGGACCTCACGTGAATCCGTTTCCAAAGTCTTCGACATGTCCTGTAAAAAGGCCACATCCAAATTAACCCCTTCACATTCTATTTTAGAAAGCACCCTTGCCAGTGGCAATTCAACTTCATTCAATAACTCGATGGCTTTGGGGTTTTTCGCCAATTGTTCATCTAAGAACGGCTTCAATTGCAAGGTTACATCGGCATCTTCCGCCGCATATTCCTTAATATCTTCCAAGGCTACATCACGCATATTGCCTTGTTTGGCGCCTTTTTTCCCAATTAAGGTCTCTATCGACAAAGGTTCATAACTCAAATAGGACATCGACAAGGCGTCCATGTTATGGCGTTTTTCAGGTTCAATAAGGTAATGTGCCAACATCGTATCATACGTGGCACCCTTAATTTCTACCCCATAATTTGCCAAGACACTCATATCGTATTTGATATTTTGTGCGACTTTTTGAATAGCCTCGTTGGCAAATAATTCCTTAAATAAATCAACCTGAACTTGCGCCTCCGCTTGATCGGCAGGGAATGGCACATAAAAGGCCTCCCCTTTTCGGTAGGCAAATGACATCCCTACGAGCTCTGCTTCAACCGCTGTTAAACTGGTCGTTTCCGTATCAAAACAGAACGTTGTTTGTCGGCCTAAAAACCCAATCAATGACTTTATGGCTGCTTCCCCTTGCACCAAATGATATTGATGCGCCGTATTGGCCAAATTATTAAAATGCGAAACAGTCTCTTCTTCCTCATCGGCCATCATGAAGTCGGCAGGCGCCGAAACAGGCGAACCAAACATGTCCATTTGATTGGATGCTACTTTAGGACTTGCCTTCGCTTTAGGTGCAATAGGCTCAGGGTCTTCCCCTAATATTCGCCTACGTAAGGTTCTGAATTCTAATTCTTCCAACAAAGGCTCTAGTAATTCCCGATTAGGCTCTGTTTTAATCAATCGTTCTTCCTCATATTCAATGGGAACTTCGCATAAAATCGTTGCCAAATGCCGTGAAAGCATGCCTTGTTCTTGGAAATTCTCCAAGTTTTCACGCAGCTTACCTTTTAATTTATCCGTATTTTTAAAGAGGTTCTCCATGGAACCAAATTCTTCAATCAATTTCTGTGCAGTCTTTTCGCCGACACCCGGAACGCCCGGAATGTTATCCACGGCATCACCCATCAAACCAAGCATATCTATGACTTGGTCCACATGTTGAATATTCCATTTGGCACAGACCTCTTTGGGACCTAAGACCTCAACGCCCCTTCCCATAAAGGCAGGTTTATACATTTTGATGCGCTCCTCTACGAGTTGGCCATAATCCTTATCTGGCGTCATCATATACACCTCAATATCCGGATTTGCCCGAACGGCTTTTTTGGCAATTGTTCCGATGATGTCATCCGCCTCATAGCCATCCAAGATCAAAATGGGAATATCCAAGGCCTCAACTAATTTCTTTACATAGGGGATGGCGATGGTAATGTCTTCCGGTTGTTTTTCACGCTGCGCCTTGTAGGGAGTATACTCGACATGGCGGAAGGTGGGCGCCGATGTATCAAAGGCAACGCCCAGGTAATCAGGCTTTTCCTTTTGGATAACTTCCAAAATGGTGTTAGTAAAACCAAAAACGGCACTTGTATTTAAGCCTTTTGATGAGATTCGGGGTGTTTTAGCGAACGCAAAATGGGCACGATAAATCAGCGCCATGGCATCAAAAAGGAATAATTTTTTCATAGAAATTGACTAAATTTGAACGAGCAGAAAGCCCGCTCAAAGATAAG
>JBEEOB010000138.1:0-12883 GCA_041191865.1 Bacteroidota bacterium | reverse complement strand
GCAAATACGGGAATGCGCGCTCGAACTCATGCGATTTGCCAAAGAATCCAATACACCCATTTTCTTGGTGGGACATATTACCAAAGAAGGTTCCATTGCCGGACCTAAAGTGCTCGAGCATTTGGTTGATACCGTATTACAGTTCGAAGGGGACCGACACATGATTTATCGCATTCTGCGTACGACTAAGAACCGATTTGGTAGTACATCTGAATTAGGCATCTATGAAATGTTGGGCTCAGGCCTACGCGCCGTAACCAATCCTTCCGAGATTTTATTATCCCAACGGGACGAACCGGCATCGGGCGTGGCCATCGGAACCTTGATGGAAGGCAATCGACCCCTATTGGTTGAGATCCAATCCTTAGTTTCCACGACTTCCTACGGAACGGCCCAACGAACCGCCAATGGGTATGATGGAAAACGCTTAAACATGCTTTTAGCCGTCATCGAAAAGCGAGGCGGATATAAATTAAGCACGCAGGATGTTTTCTTGAATATCACGGGAGGAATTCGGGTAGATGACCCGGCCTTGGATTTGGCGACATGCCTATCAGTCGTTTCATCGTATGAAGACAAAATCATTGATTCGTCAAAATGCTTTGCCGCAGAAGTAGGATTAGGAGGCGAATTGAGATCTGTGACACGTATCGACCAACGAATTGCTGAAGCAGAGAAACTAGGATTTAAGGAAATCTGGATATCAAAATACAATTTGAAAGGCTTGAATTATAAACCCAAAAGTATTCAGATTAAATCGGCAGCCAGCCTGATGGATGTCATCATGAACATCTGGCGCCAAAACTAGCCTCCGGATAGTTCACCTTGACTAAATGTAGGCCATGCGCAGGTACCGCCCGACCGGCTTCTTGTCGGCTTTTAGATTCCAAAATTCGCTTTAAATCTGCGGAAGTCCATTTGCCCATCCCGATTTCCATGAGGGTCCCAACGACCGCACGAACCATTCCGCGCAAAAAACGATTACCTTCAATCGTAAAGACCAATTGATCATCTTTCGATTCCCAAAAAGCGCTAATAATCGTACATTCAAAGGTATTAACCTCCGTTTTCACTTTGGAGAAACACTGAAAATCGGTATGACTCAAGAGTAATTTCGCCGCTTCATTCATGGCTTCTAGATCCAAATCAGCTTCATACCAATAGGCAAAATCTCGTAAAAAGGGATCTTTATGGCATGTAATGCGATACTCATAAATCCGAGATGTCGCATCAAAGCGAGCATGAAAATCATCCGCAACAGAAAAGATGGCTTGCGCCGTCAATGCAGGCGAAAGCATCCGGTTCAAGCGGTAAATGAGATTTGCATCTATAACAGAAATAGTGTCGAAATGCGCGATTTGATGCGCAGCATGAACACCTGTATCTGTCCGACCACTTCCCGTGATTGCGATGGGCTCAGCCAATAAAAGACTTAATTTTTCCTCTAATTCCGCTTGCACGCTGTGTGCATTCGGCTGGATCTGATATCCATGAAACGAGCCGCCATCATAAGCGAATTGCAGTGCATAGCGGCTCATCTTGAAATTATTTTGTTAAAGCGGTTTCTAAAGCCGTGAAATAAGAACCAGAAGCCTTTGCTAATGAACTTACCACTTGGCCATCAACAACCATATCAGTTCCTTTAACGGTACCAATTTGCGTTGACTTAACACCTAAACCAGCTAAATGCGCTTCGAATGCCGCTTGCTTCGCAGGTGCAACGGATACAATCACACGCGATTGTGCCTCACCGAACCACATCGCATCTTGACGAATGCCAGTAATTGATTTTACATCAAATCCTAAGCCACGTGGGAATGCTGATTCAGCTAAGGTTACTAACACTCCTCCATCAGATACGTCATGCGCCGACTGGATTAATTTTCCTTCGATCAAGCCCATGATTCCTTTTTGAACCAATTGCTCGGTAGGCAAATCGAAATGCGGTGCAGGCGAAGCCTTAACCTTGCGATATGAATATAAAAACTCAGAAGAAGCGATATCATTCACCGACTCTCCTACTAAGTAGACTAAATCTCCTTCAGCCTTGAAATCCAATGTCATCTTGTTTTCTGCTTTCTCCAAGATACCCAACATACCGATGGTTGGCGTAGGGAATACCGGACCTTCATCGGACGATTGGTTGTAGAAACTTACGTTACCACCCGTTACCGGAGTTTCGAAGGCCTCACAAGCTTTCTTCATACCTTTGATTGCACCCACAAATTGCCAGTAAACTTCTGGAACATAGGGATTACCAAAATTAAGGCAGTTGGTAATTGCCACCGGCAAACCACCCGAACAAACAATATTACGAGCCGCCTCCGCAACAGCCATTGCACAACCCTCTTCAGGATCTGCATTCACGTAGCGGGAGTTACAATCTACGGTAATCACAATGGACTTATCAGAACCATGCACCTTCACAACACCTGCATCCGAAGGAGCATTTGTGTTGCGGTTCGCACGACCAATCGATGAATCATATTGTTCCGCTACCCACTTCTTCGAAGCGATGTTAGGGTGATTCATTAAGAAATCGAAAGCCTTTGGCAATTCTGCCGCAGGAATATCTTGAACGGAATTGATATCAAATTTCTTGAATTCTTGGAAGTAAGCAGGCTCCTTGTATTCGCGGTGATATACTGGTGCGCCTCCGCCCAATACCAAATCATCCGCAGGAACATCTGCGACTAAAACGCCATCTTGGTAGAATTCCAAACGTTTGGTATCCGTAACAGTACCAATTTGTTCGCAATTCAAATCCCACTTATCAAAAATCTTTTTCGCCTCCGCTTCACGTCCTTTTTCTACGACGATCAACATACGTTCTTGCGACTCCGATAATAAGATCTCAAAAGGCTTCATATTCGCTTGGCGCGTGGGAACTTTGGATAGATCGATGATCATTCCATGCTCTCCTTTGGCCGACATTTCAGAAGTTGAACAGATAATACCTGCCGCTCCCATGTCTTGAATACCAATCACGCAACCCGCTTCAATGATTTCCAAAGAAGCTTCTAACAATAATTTCTCTTGAAAAGGATCACCTACTTGTACCGCAGGCAATTTCTCTGTGGATTTTGATGTAATATCTTCTGAAGCAAAACTTGCACCACCGATACCATCTTTACCAGTCGCAGAACCTACGATAAACACAGGATTTCCTACACCATAGGAAATAGCAGAGGCTTGTGTACCTACTTTAAGGATACCTGCTGAAAAAGCATTTACCAAAGGATTCACGTTGTAACAATCATCAAATTGCACCTCGCCACCTACGGTAGGGATACCAAAAGCATTACCATAATCACCAATACCCTTCACAACCCCTTTCACGAGCCATTTGGTTTTGGCTAAATCGATGTTTCCAAAACGCAAAGAATTCAACTGCGCGATTGGACGAGCACCCATCGTGAAAATATCACGGTTGATCCCCCCTACACCCGTCGCTGCACCTTGATAAGGCTCTAAAGCGGAAGGGTGATTGTGCGATTCAATTTTGAACGCGCAACCTAAACCATCGCCTAAGTCTACCAAACCCGCGTTTTCTTCGCCGGCTTTGGCCAACATACGTGGTGAATCTTTCGGCAAAGTCTTTAACCAAACAATGGAGTTCTTGTAACTACAGTGTTCAGACCACATGACAGAGAATATAGACAACTCCGTGAAGTTAGGCTTACGACCTAAAATCTCCTGAATACGATCGTATTCTTCTGGTAATAACCCTAATTTTTTGGCTGTTTCTACGGTTGGTAGGCTTTCGTTAGATTCCACGCTTATATGTTAATTAAGAAATGTTGTTGCATCGACGCAAGAAGCGACAAAGGTAATAAAATTCGTGCAGAGGAACGAAAAAATGTGAGGTAAAAATCAATAGTGTCAAGAGGTGTTGTACTCTTTTAAACCCTAGGCTGAAGCCTAAGGTTATAAATTAACCCCAGACTTCAGTCTGGGGACTAGAAGTGATGTATCGCGTCTCAACAATTATGCGTCCACTGTCCAACGACTAAGGTCCAACGTCTAAAGTCAATCTAAATCCCCCAATATTTCCGGTCTTCCGGCACATCGACATCCCTGAATTTATCCGAATAGTGAACGATTTGACAAAGCATCGGATTTTGACGCCAAAATTTACCTAATCCCTGATCCCCGCTCCAATGATTAAATAATGGACGTAAAGCACTGGGAATTAAAACCGGTGGAGAATTAACACCTTGAAAAGATGCGACGATGGCTCTTTGTGGATTAGCCAATGAAGTCAAGTTCGTTAAATGTGATGTGGTCAGAAAAGGCAAGTCGCACAATAGCACCAATACATCCTGTGAAACATCGACAGCTTTAAGTCCAACAGCCAATGTCTCACCCATCCCTTTTTCCCAATCTTCAACCTGAACAAACGATATGTTAGGAAACTCCTTTTGTAAGTTTTCTACGATTAGAATCGATTGATCCACCTCAGCCCCTAAACAAACCAATACTTCTTGACATACCGAATAGGCCAAACGGATCGATCGCTCCAACAAGCTTTGGCCCTGGTATACTAATAATTGTTTTGCTTCCCCCAAACGAGTTGAAGCCCCCGCTGCTAAAATTACACCAACCATTTAAATCGTACTTAAATCAAATGGCAAGGTGCGAACACGCTTACCCGTAGCATGGAATATTGCATTGCATAATGCAGGGGCAATCGGAGGTAATCCAGGTTCCCCCACACCGCCCGGTTCATCTTGACTAGGCATCACAAAAATCGTTGAAGCTGGAATTTCTCCTTGACGCAAGACGGTATATTCGTGGAAATTACTTTGATCCGTTTTTCCATGTGTCCGGGTGATTTGATTACAAACCGCGGCTGAAAGTCCATAAACAATATTACTCTCAACCTGTGCTTTGATATTATCCGGATTCAATGGGAATCCACAGTCAATGACCGAATAGACATGTTTTATTTTGACACCCGGTTTTTCCTTCTCTACAACAATGGCATGCGCAACAATACTTGCAAATGAACGCGCGATGGCAATTCCGATAGAAACACCTTGCTTACGTTTTGCCCGGTAATCGGAGATTTCAGCCAATTTATTCAATACCGCAACAAATTTTGGCGCATCACGTAGCAGGTGCAAACGTAAATCCAAAGGATCTTTTTCCCCCTCTGCAGCTAATTCATCCATGAAGGACTCCTGTGCAAAAACATTGGTCGAAGCATAAACCGAACGCCACCACAAGACAGGCATTTGTGGATCCACCCAATTAAACGAATTGCGACGCGCTGGAAATGCATAAGGACTATCCTCTAAGCTGATACCTTCCCCGGCCCATGGATCAGGGTTATTCCGCATATCCGCCTTGAAGACAGATGCCATAATGGATGCCCCATTTAAACGATGTTCAAAAGCCAAGACATTTCCATCCTTATCCAATCCACCCTGCATAGCTGATATCATACCTGGACGATAAGGTCCTTGTTGGATATCATCCTCGCGTGTCCAAATCACTTTCACAGGCGCATTCACCTGCTTCGACAAATTGGCTGCTTGCATGACAAAATCAAAAACAGCTTTCCGACCAAAGGCTCCACCCATAAAAGTGACATTCACTTTGATATTTTGACGCTTGATACCTAAGTAGGTCGCTAAATCATTGACCAAACCATCGGGCCCTTGTACGGGTGCCCAAACTTCCACTTGGTCTCCTTGAACAAAAACCGTGGCATTGCATGGCTCCATCGGAGCATGTGACATGAATGGCGTTTGATACGTACCTTGAACCTTATAATCTGACAACTGCAATGCTCTGGCAAAATCGCCTACTTTGGCATCTTTATATTCATTGCCTTCGTGTAAAGCGGCTGCTTTGGCCTGATTAAAATATTGCTCCGTCGCGGTCTCTCCGAAACCTAAGGCATTCCAAGAAACTTGAACGAGTTTTTTTGCTTTTAAGGCCGACCAATACGATTCACCTACAACGGCAATCGCTTCCGCTTTCCCGCGCAATTTTTGATCAAAGCCATTCGTATCCGAATAAGGTCCGTGAAAGAACACACGTTCCGTTTTTAATACAAAACGAACGCCTTTAACCGCCATGGCTTTCGTCGCATCGTAAGATTGTACCTTGCCATAGATGTAAGGGGAATGAACGATACTCGCATATAACATACCAGGCAATTGCACATCCATCCCAAATATGGCGGTCCCATCTACCTTAGCAGGCACATCGGGACGCATGGATGGCTTCCCTAACTGCGTGAACTCAGCAAACGATTTTAACTTAGGTTTAGTTGGCACAGGTAAATGAGAAGCCTCTTCGACTAGTTCCCCATAAGACAATTTAGCCTGTGTTTGCTTATTAATTACAAAGCCGTCTTTCGTGGAACAATCGCCAACAGTAACTTTCCAACGATTTGCTGCAGCTTGTACAAGCATTTCGCGAACAGTTGCTCCAGCAGTACGCAAGGGAATCCAACGCGTACGGACAGAGGAAGAACCTCCTGATAATTGGGACCCAAAACGATCCGAACCATCCGTCATTTGAATCTCAACTTGTTCCAAAGGAATATCCAATTCTTCAGCAATTAACATGGGAAGGATTTGATAAGTCCCTTGACCCATATCCGGACGTGGATTGAACAAGGTTACCTTTCCCGATTCATTGATATTGATATAAGGGTTGATTTGAACCCCTGCTGCATTAATCTTCTGTAATTGCTTTCCGCGGCTATCCGAAGAAAAACCCAAAGCCAGCACAAAGGCTGATGTTGTACTGATGCGCAAAAAATCGCGACGCGAAGTTGTTGGTTTCATGTTTAAGATTTTTTAGCGGTTTGAATTTTCTTGGCTGCCGAATGAATCGCTTGACGCATACGGGAATAAGTACCGCAACGACAAATATTTCCTGCCATCGCATTGTCGATATCCGCATCGCTTGGATTTGGATTCGAGGCCAACAAGGCAGATGCTGCTAAAATTTGACCTGATTGACAATAGCCACACTGAGGAACTTGCGCTTCCACCCATGCTTCTTGAACAGGGTGAGTTGCTTTTTCCGATAAGCCTTCAATCGTTGTGATTTTATCTGTTGCCTTTAAGGTTGAAACAGGTGTCGAACAAGAACGAATGGGGGAACCATTCAATAAAACGGTACATGCACCACATAAACCCATCCCACATCCGAATTTTGTACCGGTATATCCAATGACATCACGAATGACCCAAAGTAAAGGGGTATCTGAATCCACATCGACCCGATGCTTTTTCTTGTTAACAGTTAACTGATAAATCGACATAAGAGAAATTTTATACAGCTAAATTTACAATAAACATTCTATTTTTGTTGTATGCTTCTACCCGAAGAAATAAAATTCATTCAGGATCATGTACAACAAGACGCGAGTCGTATCGCGTTGTCGGCAAAAAAATATCCCCATCTAGATATCAAAAAACTGGCGGGTCAAATCCAAGCGAGGCAAAAATTAGTCGACAAATTGCCCACATGGACCGCGCATGAAGCCATTTGCTTCCCCCAGCAAATATCCTTGGAGCAGGCCTCATCCGAAGCAACAGCTTTATTTAAGGCTACACTGGTCAACGGCACCCTCATTGATATTACAGGAGGCATGGGCGTGGACACATGGGCTTTTGCGCAAAAATGTGAGCATGTCAACTATGTAGAGCAGCAAGCGAGTTTAGCGGAACATACGCAATACAATCACCAGGTATTAGGACTTAGGAATGTTACGCATATCCAAGGAAACGGCTTGGAATATTTAGAAAAACAGTACGATTGGATCTATGTGGACCCGGCTCGTAGGGACATTCAGGGCAATAAAGTTATCTTGTTCAAAGACTGCCAACCGAATGTCTTGGAAATCTTAGACAAGGTCGAAACAGCTAAGATCCTAATTAAAACAAGCCCCGTGTTAGATATCAGTCGGGCGATACAGGAACTAGGCGGCGTGGAAAAGGTGTATGTGGTTGCTTACCAACAAGAAGTTAAGGAATTGTTATTTATTAAGTCGGCGGAATCGAGTTTAGATCCCGAAATTGAGCTTATCGAATTAGCTAATTCCCCGGTAACACTTTTCCAAGGAACTCTTTCTGCGGAGCGCGAGGCAAATATGCAGATAGCACCCTTTGGAAAATACCTATATGAAGCGCATCCAGCGCTTTTGAAAGCTGGATTTTTCAAATTGGTACAAGGCGAAGGCATTTGGCAATTAGGTAAGCATACACACCTTTATAGCTCCGATGCATATCTGAACAACTTTCCAGGAAAAAAATATTCCTTGATCGAAGCGGGGCCTGTGCAACCGAATTGGATAAAAGCGCATCTTCCCAACTTGCGAGTCAACATTAGTACAAAGAATTTCCCTTTGAAGGCCGATGCACTCCGAAGCAAATTAAAATTGAAAGATGGAGGTGAATATACCCTATTTGCCATCCAAAACAGTGAAGAAAAAAATCAGTTAATCTTGTGCAAAAAGTGTCCTTAAAAATTTACCTTTGCTCATTACATTCCAAAAATCAACTTTCCATGAAAAGATTCATTTTAGCTAGCGTCCTTATTTTTTCAAGTATCTCGCTCTTTGGCCAAGTATTCACGGGAATGGACGAAATTGAAAAAGCAAAAAAAGAAGGATTCTACACCTACATCAATTCGGAAGAAAAATATGTCATTGAATCTTGGAAGAACTATTTGAAAAAATTCGGCAAGGTTGAAGCCGGTCGTGGTGGAGCCATCAATGTATATCAAGCAAAAATTTCAGATATCTCAAAGGATGGTTTAACACTTCTATCTAAGACGAGTGAAGAAAAAAACAAGACTAAATTATTTGTTTCAATCGCAACGGGGCCCGATACTTACATTCAAAATGGGCATGAGAAATACCGCGATGCAAGTGATTGGTTAGAGGAATTCGTTAAAATCATCAACTTGGAGGAAGATGTTCGCACGCAAGAAAAAGTATTAAACGACTTGATCGCGACGAAATCCAAGCAACAGAAATCCGCAGAACGCATGATTCGGGAATTAGACTCGAATAAACGTCAAACAGAATTATTGACGAAGCGGTTAGAAGAAACAAAAATAGAGAAAGAGAAAATTCTTGCGAATCAAGAACAAAATAAATTGGATCAGAAAGCCAATGAAGAGGCTATCATTCAACAAATGCAAAAATTTGAAGCAGCAAAGAAAAAGGTTAACTAAGCAAATGAAAAAATACGGTTTACTTCTTTTACTGATTACCTCTCCCCTGTTGTTCGGCAATTTCGGCATGGTTGAGTATGCTGTTTTGCATCCAAAAACAAAAACCGTACAGGCTGATTCCCTAAATCGGAAACAAAGACAAGTTAATTTGTACGCACCGGTACCCCGGACACCTGAAGTTAATTCTGAAGAAGAAAAGTCATCTACGATGCAGTGGGGTGATTACCTCGTGCTGGGAATGAAGGCCATCGGAGGGCTATTGCTCAAAATTTTGGCAAAATTTTAATGCCGAGCTTCCTAATTACTTCGCGGGTTTCAGCCTCTTTACCTTATGTATGGAGCAAGTTTGATCAAAACCTATTGGCTAAATTAGCCCCCCCTTTCCCTATTGCACGAATCATTCAATTTGATGGGTGTCAAGTAAATGATAAAGTCTGTATAGAACTTGATTTTTTGCTTTACAAAACAAGATGGTATTCCGTCATTAGCTCATATAAAGCTGACGCAAATGCCTATGTATTTGTTGACGAAGGAACACGCGTACCTTTTGGGATTAAAGCATGGCGTCATGAGCATCGAATTGAATTAATCGATAATCAAACGAGTGCCATTGTTGACAAAATTAGTTTTCATACGAATTACAAGCTTTTAGATTGGCTATTATTTCCTTTAATTTGGGGAATGATTGCTTACCGAATACCGCTCTACAAAAAGTACCTACATCAACCCGCATAACTATGAAATTAAGTTTAACGCAGAAAATCATTATTGGCTTCGTTTTAGGACTTGCTCTTGGTGAATACTTATTTCTCACATTATCACCTGAAGTTAGCCATGATATCGCGAGCAAAGTTCAAGTAATCTCCAAGATTTTCTTGCGCTTGATCAAAATGATTGTGGGACCTTTAGTGTTTTGTACACTTGTGGTTGGCATTGCCAAATTAGGTGACTTTAAGGCCGTTGGGCGTATCGGAATCAAAACCATTGGTTATTTCTACTTTGCCACGATTCTTTCTTTAGTCACGGGGCTTGTGGTTGTCAATGTCACCCAGCCAGGCAGTTTACAAAGTTGGCCTAAACCTAGCGCAGGAACAGAAACAGGGATTGATGCAAGTAAAGCGAAAAGTTTGGAAGATTTCATCTTACATATCTTCCCAGATAGTTTTTTCAAAGCGTTAGCTGAAAATGAAATCCTTCAAATTGTTATCTTCTCCTTGTTCTTTGGTGTAGCCTTAGGGTCTATCGGAGAGACAGGCAAGCGTTTAATCCATGTGATAGAGAACTTGGCAGAGGTTGTATTCAAAATGGTTAATTATGTCATGGAGGTAGCACCTTATGCGGTGTTTGCGGCTATGACAACGGTTGTCGCCAACAAAGGCTTAAGTATCTTGATCTCCTATGGTTATTTAATGATTTGCTTCATGGGAGGCTTATTGTTCTTTACGACCATCATCCTGTGGATCATTGCAGCTGTCAATGGAATCAATTATTGGAAGTTGATCAAAGAATTAAAAGAAGCCCTTCTGATCTCCTTTTCGACAGCAAGTTCAGAAGCTTCGTTTCCGCAAACCATTGCCGCGCTAGAGAAATTCGGCTGTAGCCGCCGGATTGTTGGCTTTGTATTGCCTTTAGGCTATAGCTTCAACCTAGATGGTTCGATGTTATACATGACCTTCGCAACGGGATTCATTGCACAGGCGTATGGGGTTCATTTAAGTTTAGAGCAACAAATCACGATGTTGTTAACCTTGATGATTACTTCCAAAGGAATCGCCGGCGTACCCCGTGCATCTCTCGTAATCATCGCAGGAACATTGACCATGTTCAATTTACCAGCGGAAGGAATTGCCTTGTTATTGGGTGTTGATCCCTTTTTAGACATGGGGAGAACGGTTACGTCCGTTGCTGGAAATGGCGTGGCAACTTGTGTTGTTTCGAAATGGGAAGGGGAATTTACGCCAACTACTTAATTTCAAAAGTCATTTGAACCGCTTTTCGAGCAGGGAAAATGGATGCGATAAAGGTGATGACAATTACGGCAATGGCTGTCCAGACAAAATCCATCGCATGCATTTTAATTGGGTAAGCATCAATTAATGCATTGGGAATTCCAAGTGGAACAAGCCCAAATTGCTGTTGGGCCCAGGCCATCGAGAAACCGAGCAGCATACCTACCATCGCACCTGAAAAGCTGATAATCAGCCCAAGAAACAGAAAACTTCTCAACAATTGTTTGGGACTAATTCCCATAGCCATCAGAGAGCGAAGGTCTTTTCGTTTCTCGATGACCAATAAAGAAAGGGCATAAAAAAGCGTAAAAGAGGCAATTCCCATCACAAAGGCCATGATGAGAAAGACGAAAAGTTTTTCAATTTTGATGGCTTTTAGCAGCAGTGCGTGCTGCTCATCGCGGGTTTGAACGGTATATCCTTGACCTAGTAATTCACTTAATTTTGTCTTAATTTGAGCATCATTGGCATCATTGGCATCTTCCGTCAATATAATCTCGTAAGCTGAACGCATACCTGGGGTGCCAACTAAAGCCTCCATCCAAGCAAGTGGGACAATGACGGTTTGATTGTCGAAATTTTGTTCAACCTCTAATACAGCCGAAGGAAAAAATACTTGACTTCGGATGGTATTTTCGCTGAGTGAAAATCGACGTAGTCGATCATGATCAGGATACCAAGCTTGAATAGGTTCAACCGTATTCTCGAAGCTCATGCCCATATTCAAAAACACACCGATACCCACAAGGGCAAAGGCTTGTGTAGAATCCCCTAAAAAATAATCCCCTTCTACCACTTGTTTCTTTAGGCGATTAGCGGCCAAAAAAGAAGAATCTACTCCTTTAAACCGGACAACTAATTGTTTTTGGTCAAAGCGAATGAGACCTTGATCTTCTAAGACAGGATTGACAAATGCAATACCTGGAACAGAACGAACAGAAGCGAGTTGGGCGGCATTTAGACTTACACGTTGTTGGTCCGCGGACAAAATACGCAAATCAGGATCAAAGGTTTTGAATAGCCCTTTTTGAAAATCCTCTAAGCCGTTGAAAACCGATAAAATGAGGATAAGTGCCATTACCTCGATTCCCACGCTAATCATGGAAATACGGGAAATGAGGGAGATAAAATTCGCCTTACTTTTTGAAAAAAAATACCTTTTTGCAATAAATAAGGATAGATTCACGGGAAAGCGACTTATAATTCTTCAGATGGAATTCCGTCCGATGGTGGAATAACTAAACCTTCGAACAAGGCTTCAATTTTCGCTGCATACGCTGCGGTATCATCCAAATAAAAACCTAAATGCGGAATGATACGAGCCTGTTTACGAATTCGGTTGGCCAACGCATTGCGAATGGCTTTGTTCTTATCAGCAAGGGAATACATGATTTGATTGACATCGTCGGCCAACAAGAAACTTAGGTATACACGAGCAACCGATAAATCTGGACTAACTTTGACATCCGTCACGGTCACCATGGCATTGCCAAACAACTCCCTGAATTCCTTTTGAAAGATATCACTTAAATCCTTTTGGATTTGTCTTCCAAACTTTTGCTGACGTTTACTTTCCATATTTGCTCCGATGCTTTTCTACTCAAAAATCTCACAAATTTCACAATAATAATTGGAATCACCGTAATTTAGCGAATTCAAAATTCAATTAT
>JBEEOB010000137.1:0-16547 GCA_041191865.1 Bacteroidota bacterium | reverse complement strand
TCCTTCTTGAATTCTTACCCCGTAGCCTTTTAGAATTTCTTTTGCTTGGTATTCGTGAATATTCATTTAGTAAAAATTTTAATTTCGTGAAATTACTATTTATTTGCCAAACTTTTAAATAGTTCACGCATCTCTTTTAAATTCTCAAAAAAAGCCAATAAAATGTTAGAATTGAAAAATATTTCCAAATCCTATGGAGCACAATTGATTCTAAACAACATTAATTTGACTGTTGAACCCAACCAATTAGTTTCCATTTTAGGCCCCTCAGGTTCGGGGAAGAGTACATTACTTCAAATCATTGGAATGCTATTAAAACCTGACATGGGAAATATTCAGTTGAATGGAATAAACTATGCTGATTTAAAAGAAAGCGAATTAGCAAATTTTAGAAATACACAACTAGGTTTTGTTTTTCAATTTCATAACTTATTAGGTGAGTTTACCTGTTCCGAAAATGTTAAAATGCCTTTGTTTATCAGAGAGGGTAAAATTACTAATGAGCAAGAAGCTTATTATCAGGAAATAACCGCACACCTCGGAATTCAACAATTGATGAATAAATACCCAAGCCAACTCTCCGGCGGAGAACAACAACGGATAGCAGTGGCTCGAGCTCTAATAAATAAACCCGCTTTACTGCTTGCAGACGAACCGACAGGAAATTTAGATAATAAGAACGCAGAAACATTATACGAGTTGTTTCTGCAATTGAAGCAAACCTACGGCCAACAAATCATTATGGTAACGCATAACGAGGCCTTAACGCAACAATCTGATCAAGTTATCTATTTAAATTCTGGGGTCATACAATAGTTTTCTCTGACATAATGTCATAAATTGCAAGTCAAATTAGTTTTTATTCGTCTATGCAAGCGTTAAAGGTTTTATCAACAGAGGAAAAAGAAGCATTGGATTCTCCGCGTATTTCAACTGATTTTACGCAATCTGATTATTTAGGTAAAGTATATATTGAGAGTTACGGATGTCAGATGAATTTTGCCGATTCTGAAGTTGTGACGTCTATTTTAATCAACAAAGGATATGGAACTACTTCCAATATCGCAGAAGCTGACACCATTTTACTAAATACTTGTGCTATTCGAGATAATGCTGAGAACAAAATCAGACATCGATTACAAGCATTTAAAGCCATAAAGGCAAAAAAACCTGATGTTACTATAGGTATATTGGGTTGTATGGCAGAACGATTAAAAACAAAATTAATCGAAGAAGAAAAACTCGTTGATCTAGTAGCAGGCCCAGATTCCTACCGAGACTTACCCAATCTATTAGACCAAATTGAAAACGGACAGAAAGCAATCAATGTTTTTCTTTCAAAGGAAGAAACATACGGCGATATTGAACCTGTTAGATTGCATTCAAATGGCGTAGGCGCATTTGTAAGTATCATGCGAGGATGTGATAATATGTGCTCCTTTTGTGTCGTGCCATTTACACGAGGTCGTGAGCGTTCAAGAGATCTAACTTCGATCATTCACGAGTGTACACAATTATTCAAGCAAGGATATAGAGAGGTCAATTTATTAGGCCAAAATGTAGATTCTTACCATTGGAATAACCCAAACACGAATGAATCGGTCAATTTTGCTCAGTTATTAGAGCAAACAGCCCTCATTCACCCCGATTTACGCATTCGTTTCTCTACCTCGCATCCCAAAGACATTACAGATGAAGTACTTCATACGATGTCTACATATGAAAACATTTGCAAAAACATCCACCTTCCTGCGCAAAGTGGGAATAATCGGATTTTGGAGTTAATGAATAGAACCTATACACGTGAGTGGTATTTGGATCGGATTCGTGCCATACGTCGAATTTTAGGGGAAGATTGTGGAATATCACATGATATCATTGCTGGTTTTTGTTCTGAAACTGAAGAAGAACATCAAGATACACTATCCTTGTTATCCGAAGTTCAATATGACTTTGGCTACATGTTTACCTATTCAGAACGACCAGGTACACCTGCTGCTAAAAAATATCCTGATGACATTCCAGACGATGTTAAATCAAGGCGGTTAAGCGAGATTATCGATTTACAACGTAAGCATTCAGGCATAAGAAATGAACGTTTAATTGGACGAATTGAAAAAATACTCGTAGAAGGCAATTCGAAAAAATCGGACAAGCATCATTATGGAAAGACCGATTCAAACAAGGTAGTTGTTTTTCCAAAAGGAACCGAACAGATTGGAGAATACGTACACGTAAAAGTACTTTCGTGTACTACAGGAACATTAATAGGCGAATTAGTAAATTCCTAAAACCATGGAAACAAGTCATTTAACGGCCTTAAAGGCTAGGTTTGGTATTATTGGCAATGCTCCTTCCCTGTTGCATGCCATATCGATTGCTGAGCAAGTGGCTCCTACGGACATGACCGTTTTGATTACAGGAGAAAGTGGATCAGGGAAAGAATCATTTTCTAAAATAATACATACGCTATCTAAGCGAAAACATGGTCAATTTATAGCTGTCAATTGCGGAGCTATACCAGAAGGAACAATTGATTCCGAATTGTTTGGCCATGAAAAAGGTTCATTTACGGGAGCTATTGAAGCAAGAAAAGGGTATTTTGAAGTTACAGACGGAGGAACAATCTTTTTAGATGAAATTGCTGAAATGCCTTTGGGGACACAGGCACGACTATTGCGCGTACTTGAAAATGGCGAATTTTATCGAGTGGGTTCATCTAAAGTGCAGCGAACAAACACGCGTGTCGTAGCAGCAACTAATCTGAATTTACAAGATGCAATAAGTCAAGGAAAATTTAGAGAAGACCTTTATTACCGATTATGTACTGTTCCAATTTATGTACCCCCTTTACGCGAAAGAGGTCAAGACATCGAATTGTTGTTCAGAAAATTCACAACAGACTTTTCTGAATTACATCGAGTAAAGCCTATTACATTAACGAATGAAGCAAAGATTCTGATTCAGAAACAACATTTCCCTGGCAATATTCGTCAATTAAAGAATCTAGCTGAACAAATTTCCGTATTGGAAATGGGAGATCGCATCGTTGACGAAGACAAGCTACAAGAGTATCTAGTTTTCAATGAACCAAAATTAAAATCAAGTGTTGTAAAATCTGATTTTTTCCAAAGTTCAGAAGGAATGAACGAAAGAGAGATACTCTATAAAATCTTATTCGATCTCAAACGCGATGTAACAGAACTAAAGAAGATACTTCTAAAGGTAATTGAAACCGGCAATGGTGCGGGTTATGACATAATTCATGAAAATCCATCCTTATTCGCCGACTTAAGAACGAACGATGATTTACCAAAAGGATTGGCATTACCGATTCAACGCATCGAGGAACCAACCGAGCAAATTAATTATGCGAATGAAGTTCCAATCGATTTAAATTATGAAGAAGTAATCAGCCCAAGTCAAGATGTTACCTTATCTTTAGAAAAACAAGAGAAGGAAATTATCATCCGGGCACTCAAAAAAAATAAGAATAAAAGAAAACATGCAGCAAAAGATTTGGGCATTTCAGAGCGTACCTTATATCGAAAAATCAAACAATATGATTTGGAAGATTTGGCATAATTTCTTTGTAATACTTGCAATTGTATTCTTGCAGGGTTGTTATAGCTTCAAGGGGGCCAGTTTATCTGCTGATTTGAAGACCATACAAATTAATAATATTCGGATGGAAACGGCTGGAGGTCCAACTAACCTTGGCCTAAGCGTGAACGAAAAATTAAAAGAGTATTTTCAACGGAATACTACACTAAAATTAACCAATCAAAATCCTGATTTACTTGTTGAAGGTACGATTGTTGGCTATGAATTAACACCTCAGGCACCTACAACAGATGATAAAGCTGGACTTAACCGCTTGACTTTACGAGTAAATTTTATTGTAACGAATAAATTAGATGAAGAGAAAAATTTTGAACAAGAATTCTCGTTTTATCAAGATTTCCCTCAAAATCAAACGTTAACTCAGGTGGAAAAAGTATTGATACCTAAATTAACGGATCAAATTATATTAGACTTGTTTAATAAAATAGCTGGAGATTGGTAATGAAGATCAATAAATCACAACAACTATGGTATTTGTTAAATCGTTTTGATCGTGAAGAATCAGAAACGAACACACTGCTATTGAAAGATTTAGAAAATTATCCATTTTTCTATTTACTCAATTGGAATTTTGACCAGGGTAAACAGATTTTACGAAAAACTGCATTGCAATCTCCTATTCGTAAGCAATTTTACCAAATTCAATTTGATGCACCGGAGATAACCTTTAATACTGCAACAGATAATAACCAACAGGATATTATAGAAGAGTTTCTTCAAAAGATGCCGACTTTGGCTAAGGCTAAAAAACAATCCACGCAAGACGAATTACAAGAAGAAGTTGATTTAGCCGCAAGTACTTGGACACCACCTGTATCAGAAACATTTGCTATTATTTTAGTAAAACAGCAAAAATATCAACAAGCTATTGATATATATGAGCAATTAATCTTGGCAAAACCTGAAAAAAGGCTTTACTTTGCAACTCGAATTTCAGAATTAAAACAAAATATAAACAAATAAATATGTTTACGCTATTAATCTCTCTTATCGTTCTTTTCTCAGTATTGTTAATTATTCTTATTTTGGTTCAAAATCCCAAAGGAGGAGGAATTAGTGGAGAGTTCGGATCAGCCGGTGCAACACAAATGTTTGGTGTACAAAAAACAGGTGATTTGGTAGAACAATTGACTTGGGGCTTTTCAATTGCTATTTTAGCTTTAGTGCTGATTACTAATTTTACTGTTTCTTCAGGTTCATCTGATGCGGTACAATCAGTAAATGTTGAAAAAGCAGCGACTAAAACTGTTCCATCAGCACCAGCACCTATGGCTCCTGCTGCTCCTGCAACAAAGTAATTTACTGACAATTTTTCAGATAAAAATGCGTGGCATACATATTGAGTATGTAGTCACGCATTTCTATTTTAGATAGAAATTAAAAATTTACAAATCTTAAATTTATTATAACATGTCAAAATTAACGATCAAACCCTTAGCAGATCGCGTTATTGTTGAGCCAGCTGCTGCGGAAGAAAAAACAGCTTTTGGAATCATTATTCCAGACACTGCGAAAGAAAAACCACAAAAAGGAATCATTGTTGCCGTAGGAAATGGCAAGAAAGATGAGCCTATTACAGTTAAGGTGGGTGATGAAGTTTTGTATGGTAAATATTCAGGAACGGAGATAACTATCGAAGGAAAAGATTATTTAATCATGCGTGAATCTGACATTTTTGCAGTTTTGTAATTTATTTAAACCTAAAATCAATTTAACATATCATGGCAAAGGAATTATATTTCGATAGCGAAGCGCGCGAAAAGATGAAAAGAGGGGTCGATACCCTTGCAAATGCTGTAAAAGTAACTTTAGGACCTAAAGGTCGTAATGTAATTATTGATAAAAAATTTGGTTCACCATCCATCACTAAAGATGGTGTATCGGTAGCAAAAGAAATCGAATTAGAGGATGCTGTGGAAAACATGGGTGCTCAATTAGTTAAAGAAGTTGCATCGAAAACAGCTGACCAAGCAGGTGACGGTACTACAACTGCCACTGTGTTAACACAAGCAATCTATACGATTGGATCAAAGAACGTAGCTGCTGGAGCTAATCCAATGGACTTGAAGAAAGGCATTGAAAAAGCGGTAGAAGCTATTGTTGCTAATCTAAAAGGTCAATCACGTCCGATTACGACATCGAATGAAATCGCACAAGTAGCTACCATTTCAGCCAACAATGATTTCGAAATCGGTACAATGATTTCATCGGCTATGGATAAAGTAGGTCGCGAAGGTGTTATTACGGTTGAAGAGGCACGTGGAACTGAAACGGAAGTTAAAACCGTTGAAGGTATGCAATTTGATCGCGGTTATTTATCACCGTATTTCGTAACGAATACGGAGAAAATGGAGGTTGAATTGGAAAAACCATTCATCTTGATTTCAGAGAAGAAAGTATCTTCTATGAAAGAATTATTACCTGTATTAGAAGGTGTAGCACAAACGGGTCGTCCATTATTAATTATATCGGAAGATGTTGATGGCGAAGCTTTAGCAACTTTGGTTGTTAACAAAATTCGTGGAGCTCTTAAAGTAGCTGCTGTTAAAGCACCGGGGTTTGGTGATCGCCGTAAAGCGATGTTAGAAGATATCGCTATCCTAACAGGTGGTACGGTAATTTCAGAAGATCGTGGATTTAAATTAGAGAATGCTACGATTGAATATTTAGGTCAAGCGGAGAAAATCATTATTGACAAAGACAATACGACAATTGTTAATGGTGCAGGTGCTGCAGATGATATCACAAATCGTGTTAATCAAATTAAGGCACAAATTGAAAATACAACTTCAGATTACGATCGTGAAAAATTGCAAGAACGTCTTGCGAAATTATCAGGTGGTGTTGCAATCCTTTATATCGGTGCAGCAACAGAAGTTGAAATGAAAGAAAAGAAAGACCGTGTTGATGATGCTTTGCACGCTACTCGTGCAGCTGTGGAAGAAGGAATCGTTGCTGGTGGTGGTGTAGCTTTAATTCGTGCTATTAGTTCATTAGATGGACTTAAAGGTGAGAATGAAGACCAAACAACCGGTATTAACATTATCCGTCAAGCGGTAGAGTCTCCATTGCGTACTATCGTTGCGAATGCAGGTGGTGAAGGCTCTGTTGTAATTAACGCTGTTAAAGCTGGTAAAGATGACTTTGGTTACAATGCGCGTGAAGATAAGTATGAAAATATGATCTCAGCGGGTATTATTGATCCTACAAAAGTTACTCGTTTGGCTTTAGAGAATGCGGCATCCATTGCAGGATTGTTGTTGACTACGGAATGTGTCATTGCAGACAAACCAGCTAATGAGGCACCACACGCACATGCTCCAGGTGGTGGCATGGGTGGCATGATGTAAACCAAATTAGATTTTCGACAAAAAACTCCCCATCTTTGGGGAGTTTTTTTATTTACAAGCCTTATGAAGAGAATAGCAATTGACATGGATGATGTCATGGCAGATACAACATTCAAAATAATTCAACAAATTAATGAAAAGGTTCAAGGTACTTATACCTATGACGGCCTGATGACGGCTCAAGATTCTGAAAAGAAGGCTTTCTATGATGTTTATGTAGCGAATAATGACTTTCTATGGAAACCAGGTTTTTTTGAAGATATACCCGTTAAACCAAACGCCGTCGAAGTGATTCAAGCCTTGATGGAAAAGTATGAGGTATTCATTGTTTCTGCAGCCACTGAATTTCCCAACTCCATGAAAGAAAAATTGAATTGGATGGCTAAGCATTTTCCCTTTATTGGTTGGCAACATATTGTCTTTTGTGGACATAAGCATATGATTTTAGCGGATTACTTAATTGATGACCACGAGAAAAATTTGAAGACATTTACAGGAACCTCGCTCCTATTTACAGCACCACACAATTTGCATATAACTGATTATGAACGTGTAAATTCTTGGTTGGAGGTAAAAGCTAGATTATTGGTATGAACCCATTGATTAAAAATCGTTTTAGTATCGGAGTCCTATTTTTATTATGCGGATTAAATTTTGCTACCTGGGCAACCAGAATTCCAGATTTTAAATATCTTTTGCATTTAACTGATGCCGAATTAGGTACTGTATTAATGGGATTGCCGTTTGGGTCCTTGGTGTCCCTTCCTTTGGCAGGATGGCTCATTTCGAAATTCAATTCGCGCATTATTTGTATTGTAGCTGTCTTACTTTATATTCTCATTATTCCAATTATTAGTTATAGCATAAATTCCTATATGCTATTTGTATGCTTATTCTTTTTTGGAATGGCTGGCGATATTTTAAACATCGCGATGAATACGCAAGTCGTTGCTTTGGAAGCCAAAATGAATAAAATTATCATGTCATCATTTCATGCCATTTTTTCCATTGGCTTAATGATAGGTGCTTTTTTAGGTGGGCTTATATCTAAATTAGGGTCTGATATTCAGAATCATTTTTACGTCATTGCAGGTCTAAATTTTTTGGCTATTCCGATTTTCTATCCAAATTTATTACAAGATGGATCGCAAACTCTTGATGAAAATAAGCCTAAATCATCCATTTTGAATCTAGGCCGTTATCTTACTATTTTAGCTTTAGTTGCATTTTGTGGGATGTTATGTGAAGGAGCTATGGCCGATTGGATTACCCTATATTTTAAAGAAAATGTAAGTACGACCTCTTACGCCACAACAATTGGCTTCTCGTCTTTTGCTCTTGCCATGGTTATAGGGCGTTTTACGGGAGATTATATATCTCGAAATTTTGGTGTAAGTAATATATTAACCTTAAATGGACTTTTAATTTCCATGGGTATGTTGATAACACTATTTATTCCGTCAATTGAATTCAAAATTATGGGATGTTTTTTAACGGGACTCGGAATTTCCACCATCGTACCTCTTATCTATTCACAAGCTGGGAACCAGAAAAACATTGAGCCAGCCATTGCTATTGCGGGCGTATCAACAATCGCATACATTGGTTTTTTAATTGGCCCCGTTATGATTGGATATTTAGCAGATTTTTTCACCTTGCAAAGTGCTTTAATGCTACTCATTTTATTAGGAGCCTTAGCAAGTTTTGTAGCGAACAAATACATTAAATAAGTACAGAATGTTAATTCATTACAAGAAACCAGAAGGCTTACTTGCAACCTACATCGACCATTATTGGGAAAAAAAGATGGAGGACGAGCAAGATATACCCTATGAGGTTGAGACAATCTTTCCTGAAGATCAGTTGGTTATTACATTCTCACTTGGGAATACTTATTTTCGTGCTGTTCAAAAGCCAGTTGATTTTGAACCTGTATCGGGTGCTACGATAGAAGCATTACACACCTTACCTACCTATTATAAACATCAAGTTGGTAATCACATCTTTGGCATTAAATTTAAATTAGGTGGTTTAGCTTGCTTTACTGCCTTAAGTTTTAAGAATTTTAACAACGAAAATGTTGCGATAGATAAATTCTTAGGCATAGAAGCTAATAACTGGTTAAGCCAATTAAAGAATTTGCAAACTTTTGAAGAACGAATAAGTAAGTTTGAACAATATTTTTTGCCTTTATTTCTCACTGAACGAGATAAAAAATGGAAGAGGCTTCAAGGATTTGTCGATATTTTAGAATCACAAACGGATATTAATGCGGCTAACTATAAAACCATTACCCGTAGCTTTATCGAATTAACAGGAATTACGCCTAAAGAGTATTTACAAATCAAACGGATTAATCAATCTCTCGCCTATTTCGCACAAAACAAAAGTTCGAAAAACCAGGAATTAGCTGAATTATTAGGATTTTATGACACCGCTCATTTCAATCATACGTTTAAGAAATTCACCGGTAAAACACCACAAAGTTTTGTTTCTGAAATTGAACAAATGCAACCGAATGAATTTATAGAAGAGTTCAAGCAATATATATCCCCCGAACATTTACTCTATTATTCTTCAAAAAAGCATAAATAATTACGGTTCGTCCAATAATTACAATTTAATTTCTATAAATAATTTCTAATTTGGTTAGCAAACGTATACTTATGAATAAACACGTAATTTTTTGGTCTATCACGGTTGGTCTAGGCGGAATGCTTTTCGGCATGGATATGACAGTCATTTCTGGAGTTGAAAAAACAATAAAAGAATTATGGCATCTAGATGATTGGACACATGGTTTTGCTATGGCAACAGCGCTATACGGAACTGTTCTAGGAGCCGCGTTTGGAGGAGTACCGGCAGATAAATTTGGAAGAAAGAAAACCTTATTTTGGATAGGACTGAGTTTTTTAATTTCATCAATTGGTGCAGCATTAGCTACTGATGTAAACAGCTTCATGATTTTTCGCTTTTTGGGTGGACTAGGAATAGGAGCATCATCGGTCGTGGCTCCCATATACATATCCGAAATAGCTCCAGCTAAGCATCGTGGCAAATTGGTTATCTCCTTTCAATTAAACATTGTATTAGGAATCCTTATTGCCTATGTTTCAAACTACTTAATTAGTGGTTTAGGCGAAAATGATTGGCGCTGGATGTTAGGGATTGTAGGTCTTCCAAGTTTAATGTTTTCCATTCTTATTTTGTTTACACCAGAAAGCCCTACATTTTTATTGCTACATCGTAATGATCAAGCCGGCGCATTAAAGGTCTTAGAACTAGTAGATCCAAATCCTAAGGAGACAATTAATCGAATACTTACGAATCAATCCAAGGTCTCAACATCCGAGCGAATTTTTACAAGTAAATATTTCAAACCCTTATTATTAGCCTTTTTATTTTCGTTTTTTAACCAATTATCAGGTATAAATGCTGTGCTATATTATGCCCCACGAATATTTGAAAAGGCACATTTAGACAAATCAAGTGCTTTGCTCCAATCGGCAGGGATTGGTGTTGCCAACTTGATTTTCACGCTTTTAGGTTGGTATTTAATTGACCGTGTAGGACGTAAATTATTGATGTATATAGGAAGTGTCGGATATATCGTATCGTTATCCTTAATCGCATATGCATTCTACGCTGATTCTTTTGAATATGTTCCGCTGTATATCTTTGCTTTCATAGCTGCACATGCGATAGGTCAAGGTTCAGTGATTTGGGTATTTATATCTGAAATTTTCCCCAATTCAGTTCGTGCTTCTGGTATGGCTTGGGGTTCTTTAACACATTGGATATTAGCAGCGTTGATTACAAACTTTTTCCCCATCTTTACAAGCCTCTTAGGAGAATCTAGCATATTTACTTTTTTCGCTTTAATGATGGTAGCCCAGTTGGCTTATGTCAAATTCCTAATGCCTGAGACCAAAGGTGCGACGCTTGAAGATATTGAAAGTACTATTGTCATGCATTAATTTAATCACCTATCATGATATCATTCGATCCCAATAATAATAAACCCAAATATCAGCAACTCATTGATAGCATTGTAGATGCTATTGATTCAGGGAAATTTGATCGTGGAAAACAACTTCCATCGATTAATGTTGTTGCGAATGAGTTTGGTATGGCTCGCATGACGGTCACTAAAGCATACGATGAATTGCGCGAGCGAGGCCTCATTACTTCGCATCATGGAAAAGGATTTTATGTTGCCTCGACGGATACAAGAAGTGCCTTAAATGTATTTATTTTGATGGATGCGTTGACACCATACAAAGAAATATTACTTGAAAATATTTTAGATAATTTAGGTGAAGGAGTGACTCATACGCTGTTTTTTCATTACCACGATATTCAATTATTTGAAAATTTGATCAATGATAATGTTGGTAAATACAATCATTACATCATTCTTCCTCATTTTAACAAAAGTGTATCTGGGATATTAAGCAAAATCCCCAAAGACAAATTGTTAATTTTAGATATTGACGTTAAAGAATTTGGACAAGATGCTGCCATCCTTTTTCAAGATTTTGAATCAAATATTTTTCAAGGACTAACCGAGTGCCTGCCTAAAATTAAAAAATACAA
The DNA here is from genome assembly GCA_041191865.1 of Bacteroidota bacterium. GTDB lineage: Bacteria > Bacteroidota > Bacteroidia > Cytophagales > Spirosomataceae > Aquirufa. The sequence continues at coordinate 4,977 of JBEEOB010000137.1, read as the reverse complement.
TTCCCTAAACCTCGTACTTAGCAGTAAAAGCTTCCAGTATACACCCAACGGTATAATTAATGGGTTTACACGTTTCTGCACCGCTAATGCAATTAATCACGATATTATTCCTGACTTGGAAGAAGATGTTGATATTCAAGAAAAACAAGCCTACATTGTTTTTCGAGAATTTGATTTAATCAAAATGATTAACTGGTGTACAAAAAGGAACTGGAAATTTGGAAAAGAAATTGGGGTCATTTCTTACGACGATACCCCATTAAAAGAGATCATTTCAGAAGGGATATCTGTCATCTCTAATGACTTTGCCCTCATGGGTAAACGGGCTGCAGAGATGATTTTGGACAAGTCAAAGGGTCGATACCCCAATGACTATTATTTCCTAGATCGTAATTCCTTATAGGTGTAAGTTAACGTTTAACCATTCTCCGTCAAAGGATGCATTGTATCGTTTGTAAAATTCGATTGCTGGCGTATTCCAGTCCAACACCTGCCACATCATACCCGTACAATTCGTGTTTTTAGCTTCTTCGATACAAGCTTCTATCAATTGTTTGCCTATCCCCTTTCCTCGGTAATCGTCTTTTACATAAAGATCTTCCAGATATAGTCGCTTGCCTTTCCAAGTTGAAAATCGATAATACCAGAGTGAAAATCCAGCTAATTGACCATTGTAATAAGCCAAAAAACATGAAAATATAGGATTAGTTCCAAATCCATTTTCGATATAATCTTGAACGGTGGCGGTTACCTCCTCCGGTGCTTTTTCAAATACGGCTAAGGCGTTAACAAGTTCCAAAATGCTAGGGATATCGTCTTGAGTTGCTCGGCGTAATTCAATCATATTAATCATTGGTAAATTTTCTAAGCTTGTTCAATAAATTGTCAAAATCAGCTGGAAATTGACTCTCAAATTGCATCCTTTCATGGGTTGTAGGATGATCGAAACCCAACGAATAGGCATGTAACGCTTGACGAGGGCAAATTTTGAACATGTTGTCCACAAATTGCTTAAAATTCGTACGAGTACTCATAAACCGAATTTTGTCACCGCCATAAGATGAATCTGATACGAGTGGATGACCCATAGATTGCGCATGTGCGCGAATTTGATGGGTGCGGCCCGTCTCCAGATTAAACTTAACAAAAGAACAAAAACCAAATGATTCAATTACTTCGTAATGTGTAATGGCTAGTTTACCATCTTCACTATCCTCAGGTAACATATGCATGATTTTACGGTCTTTGGGGTGCCGTGTTATATTACCACGTAATGTGCCTTTCAAAACTTTTGGTACTCCCCAAAGTATAGCGTAATAAGTCCTTTCTATCGTGTGATCAAAAAACTGTTTAGCTAAATACGTGATAGCAAATTCCGTTTTCGCAATGACAAGTAAACCAGAGGTATCCTTATCAATCCGGTGCACCAATCCCGGACGGATATTGTTATTCCCTGGTAAATTTTGACAATAATATAATAAACCGTTAACTAAAGTACCCGTCCAGTTCCCCTGTGCTGGATGTACAACCATTCCAGGTTCTTTATTAATAATCAACAAATCCGCATCCTCATAAACGATATTGATGGGAATGTTTTCAGGAATAACTTCATTGTCACGGGGAGGCGTTGAAAATGACACCGAAATCTCATCAAAAGGCTTGACTTTATAATTAGATTTAACTTGTTGGTCATTCACTTTAACCGAACCGGCTTCAATACCTGTTTGAATTTTTGAACGGCTTGAATTTGCAATTTTAAGTAATAAATATTTATCTATTCTCAACAATTGTTGACCTTTGTCAACTATAAAATTATAATGCTCAAATAAATCATCTTCTGATTCAATTGGGTCTATTTCTTGGTCTATGGACATCTTACAATTTGAAAAACAAAGCTTACGTTTACCATCGGCAATCGATGAAATCCATGATGAATTATTTGAACAAAAGCACGTTCGCGTTTTCGTAAAACGAGATGATTTGATTCATCCCATCATCAGCGGGAATAAGTGGCGCAAATTACGGGAATATATTCAAATCGCGCAATATAATGGACATAAGCATATAATTAGTTTTGGTGGCGCCTATTCTAATCATCTTTATGCGCTCGCCTACGCGGGAAAGGAATTAGGAATTGCCACAACAGGAATCATTCGAGGACATGAGCTGACATCTGAAAGTAATCACTATTTAACTCAGATGAAAAACTGGGGTATGGACTTGATTTTCTTGAAAAGGTCAGCATATCAAGAAAAAATGATACCCGAAGGAATTAAACAAAATAATTCATTGATAATCGCGGAAGGTGGTTTTGGCGAACTTGCAATCACCGGTATAGCCGAAATTATTCATGAATTAGGTAGTGAAAGATATGATCATATATTTTGTCCCGTAGGTACCGGAACCACTTACCTAGGATTATGTAAATCCAAGCGAGAATCAAGTATTCATGGAATACTTACATTGAATAATGTAACAGAAATTGAATCCAATTCGGAATTGTTGGGCATTCCTGTAGAGAACTTGCACTCCGACTATATCTTTGGAAAGTATGCAAACCAACCAAAGGAATTGGTGGATTTTTGCAATACATTTAGTGAAAAACACAAAATAAAAATAGAGCCCATATACACCGGAAAGATGTTCTATGGGCTCTATGATTTGATTATAAATGATTCTTTTCAACCAGGCAGTAAGCTACTAGCTATACATACAGGAGGCATAAAATCTTAGCCTACTGATCCTTCCAGGGAAATAGCTAGCAATTTTTGGGCTTCTACTGCAAACTCCATCGGAAGTTGATTTAACACTTCCTTCGCATAACCATTAATAATCAATGCTACGGCAGTCTCTGACGACAAACCTCGCTGATTGCAATAGAAAATTTGATCCTCCCCAATTTTAGATGTTGTTGCTTCATGTTCTACAGATGAAGAACTGTTTTTAACTTCCAAATAAGGAAAAGTATGTGCCCCACATTTATCTCCAAGTAATAAGGAATCACATTGCGAGAAATTCTTTGATTTATCAGCTTTACGAGCCACTTGAACTAAACCACGGTAGGAATTCTGTGAAAATCCAGCTGATATACCTTTGGATACAATCCTAGACTTAGAATGCTTCCCTAAGTGAATCATTTTAGTTCCCGTATCGGCTTGTTGGTAATTGTTTGTTACCGCCACTGAATAAAATTCTCCAATGGAATAATCTCCTTTTAAAACAACCGATGGATATTTCCAAGTAACAGCAGAACCCGTTTCAACCTGTGTCCAGGATAATTTTGAATGGGCTCCGTCGCAAATTCCGCGCTTAGTGACAAAATTAAAAATACCACCCTTCCCTTCTTTGTCACCTGGGTACCAGTTTTGAACCGTACTATACTTTACCTCTGCCCCTTTATGAACAAATATTTCTACTACTGCAGCATGCAACTGATTTTCATCACGCTGAGGAGCTGTACAACCTTCTAAGTAACTTACATAAGAATCTTCATCCGCTACAATAAGTGTTCGTTCAAACTGACCTGTTCCCGCAGCATTGATCCTAAAATAAGTTGATAACTCCATGGGGCAACGAACACCTTTAGGGATGTAACAGAAGGACCCATCTGAAAATACTGCTGCATTTAAGGCCGAAAAGAAATTGTCTTTCACAGGTACAACACTCCCTAAATACTTCTTAACCAATTCCGGATGCTCTTTAATCGCTTCTGAAATCGAACAAAATATGATACCTTTTTCGGCCAATGTTTCTTTATACGTAGTGGCTACGGAAACAGAGTCAATAACCGCATCTACAGCGACTGCTACACCTGAAATTCTTTTTTGCTCATCCAATGAAATTCCGAGTTTCTCAAATGTTCTTCTTAATTCTGGATCAATTTCATCCAATGAATTTAAGGTCTTCTTTGGCTTAGGCGCTGAATAATATTTTAGCGCTTGATAATCAGCGGGTGTATAAGTTAAATTAGCCCAATTAGGCTCCTTTAAGGTTTTCCAATGGTTAAAAGCAGCTAAGCGCCACTCAAACATCCACTCGGGTTCATTCTTTTTATCTGAAATAAAACGGATAATAGACTCATCTAAGCCCATTGGGGCTTCATCCGTTTCAAAATTGGATTCAAATCCATATTTGTAATCTGAATTCGTTACCTCCAATAAGATATCATCTGGGTGCTCTGCCATCTCTATTTTATAATTTGAATACAAAATTACGAATCAAATTATAAAATAGAAGCTTTTAAATAGAATGAATCTAAATAAACTAAAATAATGGTGTATTTCGAATTAAACTTTCTTCGAGGGAAATAAAAGTTTCTGTCCGTTGAATACCAGTTACGCGCTGAATTTTATCATGCAAAACTTCACGTAAATGCTGTGTATCCCGACAAATAATTTTGGCAAATATGCTATAAATACCAGTAGTATAATGAATATTAACCACTTCTGGGATCGCTTCTAGTTGTTTGGCAACATCTTCATACAAGGAACTTTTATCCAAATAGATACCTAGAAAGGCAGTAATGTCCCAGCCAATTTTTGAATAATCAATTAATAATTGAGCACCTTTTACAATACCCATGGATTCCATTTTTTTCATGCGAACATGAACCGTCCCCCCCGAAACATCTAGCCTTTGGCCAATCTCAGTATAAGGTAAATTAGCGTCCTCAACGAGTATTTCTAATATTTTGTAATCCAAAGGATCTAAATCCATCTTCTTGTCCATTCGAAATTTTCAATAATTAGGTTAAATTTTTAAAAAATATCCAACAAATTGATATTTTCATTAAAATATTTTGAAATAAATAAAAACATCCTTTATATTTGTCTCAAGATAATTACAAAGGTAGTTATTTTTTCACTGTAGGGTGATGAAATTGGCAGACGTGCCCTCCTGTCTCGGGGGTGGTGAGTTCAGGATAAACACGGCATAATGGGTTGACCACTAAATCAGTTCTGTGTCGCGGCTAACTGC
>JBEEOB010000136.1:0-19734 GCA_041191865.1 Bacteroidota bacterium | reverse complement strand
AAGCCCAATCGAAGGCAATGCTTTATACATAAATTGAAATAGAATGGATAAAATTACGGCTTTTGTTTTACCTTTGGAAATTATTTAGCTTCCCAAATCAAGAAATATCAAATGACAAAGCTCACAATGGTCCTGTTGGGATTTTTAACTCTCGCAGTAGCCAGCCGATTTTTAATTTTACTAAATCCATCCTGGGCAAATTTTTCCCCAGTAAGTTCGATGGCTTTATTTGCCGGAGCCTATGCCTTAAATCAGCGCCAAGCGATTTTATGGTCGATTCTTCCTATCTGGATTTCGAATTTAATTTTAAATAATGTGGTTTATCCACAATATTTCGATGGCTTTTCGTGGGGCGTCGACTTTATTCATTTAAGCATCTTTGCTGGGATTGCACTCGTAGGTTCTCGCATTTCGAATATGAGTTCATTCGTGGGCGCAAACGTCATCAGTGTTATCGGATTTTTCATCCTTTCCAATTTCGCAGTTTGGGCAGGAGATGCCATTGGGTATGGCTTTAAGGCTGGAAATGCAGTCATTTATACCAAAGATTTTTCAGGCTTAATGACATGTTACGCGGCAGCCCTGCCCTTCTTGAAAAATGCCATTATCAGCCAGTTCTTATTCTCCACGGTGTTATTCGGTGGATTTGAGCTTGTAAAAAATAAAGTTCCAGCACTTCAACGCTAGTAAGATTTCGATATTAAAAAAGCCCGAATGTGAATTCGGGCTTTTTTTGTTAGTCTTGCTTGTAAACCTTTCCGTCTCGCATGACGAATTTCATCTTTAGGATATCTTCGATATGTTGAATGGGGTCACCATCTACTGCGACAATATCCGCCAACTTCCCGACCTCAATCGAACCAATTGAATCGGATTGTCCAAGGAGGTCCGCAGCGGCAACGGTAGCCGATTGAATCGCTTCCATAGCCGGCATACCAGCCTCGTGCATTAGAATAAATTCGTGTAAATTTTTACCGTGACCAAATACTCCTGCATCTGTTCCGAATGCGATCTTCACACCAGCTTTATAAGCCTTGCCAAATGTGGATTGGATTATGGGCCCAATCGATTCAGCCTTTTTCTTCACCATTTCTGGATAGTAATTGGGAATTTTCGCCGAATCAGCCACCGAACGGCCTGCGATAATCGTAGGGACATAATAGGTTCCTTTAGCTTTCATTAATTCCATCACCTCAGGAGTCATGTATGTTCCATGTTCAATAGAACTAACACCTGCCAAAATAGCCCGTTTCATTCCTTCTGCACCATGCGCGTGCGCGGCCACTTTGAAACCGTAATCTTTTGCGGTTTGAACAATGACACGTATTTCATCTTCAGTAAATTGAGCACCCATGCCATCTTTGGCATAACTTAAGACCCCACCTGTTGCTGTAATTTTAATTAAATCCGAACCTTCTTTATAGCGCTGACGAACAGCTTTAGCAGCATCAGAAAGACCATTTACAACGCCGTCTTCAGGACCTAAATCTTTTTTGAAGGTTTCGTTTAGCCCATTTGCATCGTCAGCATGCCCACCCGTGGAACCAATCGAGACCCCTGCCGTGTAAATCCGAGGACCATCGACAATGCCCCGATTGATGGCATTACGCAAACTTATGACAACATGGGAGCCTCCCAAATCGCGCACCGTTGTAAAGCCAACATTGAGCGTTTTCTTCGCATGAACCAATGCTTGGTAGGCTACATCACCTGGGTTTTTAGTAAAACGATCTAAATATGCATTCGGATTTGTTTCACTTTCTAAATGCACGTGCATATCAATGAATCCTGGCATGACCGTTTTATTTTTAAGGTCAATAATACGGTCACCTTTGCCAGCAGGAATGTATCCAGACTGAATACTTTGAATCTTTTTGCCTTCCACAACAATGGTCAAGGCAGTTTGCACTTTTCCGGCCTTCACATCGACCATTTTACCGCAGTATAATAGGGTTTTCTGGGCGAATAAGGCCAAAGGTGATAATAATGCGAGGAGTAAAATCTGCTTCATCGTTTGAGTTGGTTTTGGGGTAACGCTGCTGGGGTCTGAAGACCCCGGCAGCGTTTACAATTCTACGCAAAAAAATGAATTTTTACATCCAAGAAACTTATAAAAAAAGGAAATTATTCGTTAGTTGAAGATTTCAACAACAAATCTACGTGACTCCAAAAACTTGGATACGATTTGGAAACGACACCCGGCTCATGAATGACAATCTCGCGCAAAAGTCCCACAGGAGCAAATGCCATGGCCATTCGGTGATCATCATATGTATCAATCTCAGGTACGATACCTTCAGAAATAAATGAACCTGACACCGTATACAGCTCATTTGTTTTCATCTCACGCAATTCGGCGCCAAGTTTTTTCAACTCATTTTGTAAAGCTAAAACGCGATCGGTTTCTTTTACTTTCAGTGATTCTACGCCCGTCAGATGTAAAACAATATTTTTGACCGCTGCCACTACGCTGATGGTTTGGGCCAAATCTGGACAATCGGTAAAATCCCAAGTCAATTCTGATACGGCTTCGCATTTAGTGAGCAAATAACCCCGGCCCGTATATGTACTTTTTACGCCAAGAGGCAACATGATATCACGAATAGCGGCATCACCTTGTAAGGATGCTTCCTTCAAGCCTAACAATTCCAAAGAGCTATCTTCAAAAGGCGACAATGCGACCATGGAATACCAATAACTCGCTCCCGACCAATCGGATTCTACGGCAAATGGAGCCGCCGAATATTTTTGTGCAGGAATATCAATCAAACCTTGGGTCCAATCGACCGAAGCGTTAATACCAAATTGCGCCATTTGCGCCAAGGTCATTTCCACATACGGCTTTGAACCCAAAGAACCCGTTATTTGAAGTGCAATTCCCTCTGGCAACAAAGGTGATATCATTAAAATTGCTGATATAAACTGAGAACTTACATCCCCGCGAATGGATAAAGTTCTACATCCTGCATATCGAAAACCACCAATTTGTAAAGGTGGATAACCTGCTTGATTATCATAATCGATAGAAGCACCAAGTGAGCGCAACGCATCAACCAAAATACCAATAGGACGTTCACACATACGCGCCGTCCCTGTCATTTTTTTAGTTGAGCCCGTAATAGCATAATATGCCGTCAAGAACCGCATTGTAGTACCCGCATCCAATACATCAGCGATGGGACTGGTAGCATCTGCTAAGAGGCGGATCATGGTTTGCGTATCACGTGCCTCAGCCAAATTTGACAAGTTATCAATATCTCCCCCAGCTAACGCATTAATAATTAAGGCCCGATTACTCTCAGACTTCGAAGAGGGTAAGGGGATAATTTCTTGGAAAGAATTTGAACGAGGATATAGGCGAATTTGACTCAAAATAAATATACGGTTAACGTAATTTTAAGGTTACTAAAGAGATAACAGCCAGGATAATGCCAACAATCAAAAATCGAGTGACAATCTTAGCCTCGTGGTAATTTTTCTTCTGAAAATGATGGTGTAATGGAGACATCAAGAAGATGCGTCTACCCTCTCCATATTTTCTCTTGGTGTATTTAAAATAGGCCACTTGCATAATGACCGATAAATTTTCAATTAAAAAGATACCGCATAAGACAGGAATCAACATTTCTTTCCGGATGACAATCGCTAGGGTTGCAATAACTCCCCCAAGCATTAAGCTCCCCGTATCTCCCATAAATACTTGAGCTGGATATGCATTGTACCATAGGAAACCAATACAGGCCCCAACAAAAGCAGCACAAAAAACAGCTAATTCCCCAGAATTTGGAATGAACATAACGTTCAGGTACTGCGAAATCACTTTATTTCCCGACACATAGGCTAAAATCGCTAAAGCAATGCCGATGATGACCGAGGTCCCTGCTGCAAGCCCATCGATCCCATCGGTAATATTAGCTCCGTTTGAAACAGCGGTAATGATAAAAATCACGACTAAAACATACACAATCCAAACGTATTGATCCGGAATAAAACTTGGCAACAACATATTGTAATCGAACGAATTGCCCTTCATAAATGGGACTGTTGTCAAGAGTGATTTATGATCTACAAAAGTGCCATCTGCAGCAAATTCACGTACTTTAATGTGTTGATTAAAGTACATTGTTAATCCAACAATGATACCCAATCCCACTTGGCCTACGATTTTAAACTTACCCGAAAGTCCCTCTTTATTCTTTTTGAAAACCTTAATGTAGTCATCTGCAAAACCGACAGCGCCTAACCAAATCGCGGATGTCAGCAATAACACGATGTACACATTCGTAATTTTCGCAAATAAGAGTGTGGGAATTAGCAAGGACAATAGGATAATAAAACCTCCCATCGTGGGGGTACCTTTCTTTGCCATTTGGCCTTCTAATCCTAGATCACGAATTTCCTCGCCTATTTGAAGGCGTTGTAGGCGATATATTACTGCCTTTCCCCAAATGGCTGCAATACCAAGCGATGTAATTACGGCAGCAACCGCACGAAAGGTAATGTATTGAAAAACTCCAGCACCCGGAATATTTAAGCTTTTATCTAAGTATTCAAAGAGGTAATAAAACATGCCTTTGGGTGAGTGATGGGTAAAAAATTAAATCAATTGACAAATTTGCAAAATTTTATGGCCAAATCAAACTTTGGCAAAGGCTTCGGAAATCACCTGCTTATCGTCAAAATCGTGCTTAACACCTTGAATGTCTTGATAGGTCTCATGTCCTTTTCCCGCCACTAAAACAATATCCCCCGTTTTCGCTAATCCCTGAATCGCTTGCTCAATGGCCAGTCTACGATCTGAAATTCGAGTGACCCTATCAGCATCAGCAGCTAAAATACCTGCCTGCATTTGATCTAAAATTAATTCGGGATCTTCTAAGCGAGGATTATCGGATGTCAGCACGACCTGATTGCTATATTGTGCAGCCAAAGCAGCCATGATCGGACGCTTCCCTACATCGCGATTTCCTCCGCAACCAACCACCGTGATAATTTGTTGGTGTTTTTGACGAATGGCTTGAATCGTCTTTAACACATTTTCCAAAGCATCCGGCGTATGTGCATAATCCACAATAGCCATTTTATGATTAGGCCCGTGCATCTGTTCAAAACGACCGGTAGCTGTTTTCAAGCCAGAAAGTGCGATTAATAGTTCTTCTTTATTTTCACCCAATAAGATGGCTGTGGCATAGATGGCTAACAAATTATACGCGTTAAACTGACCAATTAATTGGGCATGTATCTCACTTCCATCTAACTCCAGTTGCAATCCTGATAATACATTTGCCTTTATTTTTGCCTTAAAATCAGCTGCCTCTAAAATCCCATAACTCGCTTTTTGAGCTTTTGTATTTTGCAACATAACCATACCGCGTTTGTCATCCACATTGGTTAACGCAAATGCCGACTTCGGTAAAGCATCAAAAAATCCTTTTTTTGCTTTGATGTACGCATCAAAGGTTTCGTGAAAATCTAAATGATCCCGCGTAATATTTGAAAAGATTGCCCCTTTGAATGTTAAGCCAAATATTCGTTTTTGCACAACCGCATGAGAACTCACTTCCATAAAAACATGCGTGCAACCAGACGCTAACATTTCGGCCAACAACGCATTAAGGTTCAAAGCATCCGGTGTCGTATGTGTCGCCGGAATAATCCGATCTTCAATTTTATTTTGTACGGTTGAAATCAATCCACAGCGATGTCCCAACGCTTTGAATAACTCAAACAACAAGGTAACACTTGTCGTTTTGCCATTCGTGCCTGTAATTCCAACTAAATTTAACTTGGTAGATGGATTGCCATAAAAGTCAGACGCCACTAGCGCCATGGCTTCGTTGGTGTCTTTTACTTGTATGAATAATATCCCTGCGGGAATTTCTTCAGGCAACTTTTCTACAACACATGCCGTACAACCTTGTGCGATAACTTGAGGTAAAAATTGATGCCCATCCACCTGAGTCCCAGGAATCGCAAAAAATAACGAGCCAGGCTTCGCCTGTCGAGAATCAAAACACAAATGACTAATTTCTTGATGTTCGCCAACTTGTTGGACAATATCAATGGACTTAATTAAACTGCTCGAATCGTGGGACATAAATTAATGTAGCTGAATGGTAATGAGTGCATTTTTTTGAATGGGAAATCCTGCCGGTATCGATTGTGACTGAACAAAACCTAAACCTTGTGCACGCACTTTTAAGCCTTGATTTTCTAACACGAATAATGCGTCGCGCAAATTCATTCCGACAACATTAGCAACCTTTTTAGGCGCAAAACTGACACCATAATTCTTTACTTCCTTCTTATTCAATTGAAATGATAGCCAGCGTCCGTCTTCTTCAATACGAGGAAAACCTAGGTTGGCATATAAAATACTATGATCTAATGGATGGATTAAATGGTGTAAGGATGCATTATTCAACGAATCTGGCAGGTAGCCTGTGAGTTTGCGTTGAATTTTCATATCCCTCGCATAAATGTGATCCGAGATATCTTTAAATACAGGAGCAGTAACCTGACGCGCATAAGTTGCCTCTGAGCTACCGGCAGGCTTATCCATTGCCACGAGCATCGTATATTTTGGATTATTGACAGGGAAATAACCGATGAAAGAAACATAATATGTCCCTTTAATATAATTTCCATTGACACGACGCTGGGCCGTTCCAGTCTTACCTGCAATACCATAAGGTGTACCCTTTAGGTTATTTCCTGTCCCATTTTCCACAACCCCTTTTAACATAATACGAATTTTATCCAAGGTCTCCTTTGAACAAATGGGCTTAGCATCGCGCTTCTGCGTTTGTGTATAATCAAACACAACCTCATTACCTTGCGACGCGTTTTTCACAATGATCGGTTGAACCCAATAGCCATTATTGGCAATCGCATTATAAAAGGCCAATAGGTGTAAGGGTGAAGTATTTGAAGAATAACCGACCGAGGTCCACATGTAGGTTAAGGCATCCCATTTCGTAGGTACATTAAAATTAGGTTTACCTGTTACGGGTTTTATTTGAAAATCTAAAGGGTCCAACATATGAAAACTCTTCAAATAGTCGTACCATTTAGATGGTTTTGATCCAAAAACCCGCTGCATCAACTTGATTGTTCCGATATTCGAAGAGTGTTCAATAACACCTTGAGCTGTTAAGGTCCCATAGTCATGAGAATCCGTCATGGTCTTCTTAAAAATCGTATATTTCCCTCCGGTAGTTACTGTAGCTGTTAAAGGCATATGCGACTCCTCCAGCATCGCCATCATCGCAGGCAATTTAAACACAGATCCTGGATCATTTTCAGACACTTCAATCGCATAATTGACAAATTCTGAATAACCAGTAGGTGATTTTTCATTCTTCATCAAGTTGGAAATCGCCTTAATCTCACCCGTTGCCGTTTCCATTACAATCGCCGTGGCATAATTACCTTTGTAAGCGTCTAACGATTTCATTAACGCCAATTCTACGATATCTTGAATATCCACATCCAAAGTTGTATGCAAATCTAAACCTCGCTGAGGTAGAATTTCTTTACTCCCATCCAACGGTCGCCACATGTTCTTGTCCATCTTCTCGAAGATACCATGCCCGGGAACACCCGCTAATTCTTTATCAAAAGCACCTTCAAGACCTACGCGTACTTTATCCTTCATATACCCAACGGTACGGTAAGCCGTTTGGCCAAATGGCGCATAGCGAACATTGACTTTGTCAAAAACAACCCCCGTTTTAATCGGGTTTTTAGGATGCAATTTAAATACTGGAAAGGTTAACACGGTTTTACGCTCTTGAAAATCAAGCAAGCGCATATTGATGAGCACATAGGGTTTGCGCTGCTCAAAGCCACTCTTTAATTTATAAAAATATTCATCAGCGGTTCGATCCTTGTAAAATGCGGCTAAATGCTCCGCTAAGGGCCGCATATTTTTCTTAAAAACATCCCGCATTTTAGATGTTTTAAACACAGAAAAATCCATACCCAAGCGATATTTAGGCAAAGAAGTTGCCAATAAACTTCCATCACTTGCATAGATATTCCCGCGCACAGCTTCTATAGACCGCTCCTTTAAATATTTTGACGATGCATCCGCCTTCAAGGTAGGACCATCTACAAAAACCACTTTAAATAAGAAAAAAAGCAATAAACCAAAGGCTCCAAGCATCATGACAAAAAAGCCATTAAAGCGTTTGGTGATGATTTGGCGAATATTTTGCGTTGTCGACTTAGCCATTACTATTGCTCTTTTTCAGTTTCTGCTACTAATTTAATCGGAGGGGTTAGGCTTACTTCCAACTTGTATTTTTTCATCGAAAGTGCCAAATAACTTTGTTTCCCAACTTTCATATATTCCGCTTTTTGTGTGGTATAATCGGCACGAATCTCTTCCAATTCCATTTTTGTTCGCTCGATACGGTGAATTTTACTCTCCGCCATCATGGTATAGTAGATGTAAATCATAATTAATACCGCGATGTAAATGATTTTTTTCAACAACGCGATGGGCAATTCCCCCCCGGTCATAGAATCAATATTAAACAATAAGTCCATCACCCCACTTTGCGGCTTTCCTGAGGGTTCATTGGATTGAGTTTTTACTGCATTTGCCATCTTATATTTTACTAGCGATTCTTAATTTTGCACTTCTTGACCGTGGATTCACTTTTAATTCTTCCTCTGAAGCTGTAATTGGCTTCCGAATTTCACTTTCCAAGGGCTTATGTACAACCCCAAACATATCTTTGTCTTCTTTCCCAAAACAATCTCCTGTTCGGATATAATTTTTGACTAAACGATCCTCCAACGAGTGAAATGATATAACACAAAGTCGGCCTTCTGGCGCAAGTACCTTGGGTGATTGATCCAAAAATTCCTCGATCACTTTCAATTCCTGATTTACCTCAATCCGAATCGCCTGAAATGCCTGGGCGAAATAACGAAACTCTTTATGTCGAGGAGCTAATTTAAATAAAATCTCCTTGAACTCTCCAGTTGTCTCAAGGGGCTTTTGCGTCCTCGCTTGAATGACAGCTAATGCCAAAGTTTTAGCATTTTTTATTTCACCATACATCCCAAATAACTTCTGTAAATCCCCTGCAGAATAAGTATTCAATACCTCAGCTGCACTGGTCGAAGCCGATGGGCCCAAACGCATATCCAAGGGCCCATCAAAACGCGTTGAAAACCCACGCTCCGCGGCATCCAATTGAAATGACGAAACACCCAAATCTGCCAATATCCCGTCTACCTGCTTCACACCTTGCAAACGCAAATACTTCTCCAAATACCGGAAATTAGCTGTAATCAAAGTCAGTCGATCATCATCAATTAAATCAGCTTGTTTCCATGCATCCGGATCCTGATCAAAGGCATATAATCGACCTGCTGGTCCCAATGCATTTAAAATAGCTTTCGAATGTCCGCCTCCCCCAAAGGTTACATCAACATAAATTCCATCTGGCTTAATCGCTAATCCAGTCAAACATTCTTGCAATAAAACCGAGGTATGGTAGGTACTTTCAGACATATTTCAAATTTACAAATTATCTGTCGGCAAGCATAAGCTTTTTTATCCGGATGTTGATTTTTTTGTGACAAGTTTTATCCCCTATCTTTGTCAAAATTATCTAACGCTATGAAATCATTCATTCTGGGCATTTTATTACTCTTGATAGGCAACATTTGTTTCGCCCAAAATCTATCAAACGGACCCTGGCGCGGAGAAATAAACCACATAGGAGGCAAACTTCCCTTTAATTTCATTGTATCAAAAGGCAAACTAGACATTCGTTTTCAGAACGGTTCCGAAATTGCCAATTTAGGTGATGCCTATTTTCGAGGTGATTCCATAATCATCCCCTTTGAGTTATATGACGCAGAACTTATCGGGTCCATAAAAAATGGAAAATCCATATCCGGGTTTTGGCAAAAACAACGCAACGGAAAAACCCTTTTTCGGATACCCTTTCAAGCTCAAGCAGGCAGCAAGGCGCGATTCCAACAGACAAAACCAGCAACGGTTCAAGTGAGCGGTAAATACTCCGCCGACTTTTGGTCAGATGATAGTAATCATAGTCCAGGCGTATTAATCTTAAATCAAAAAGGAAATCAGGTAACAGGAACCGTGCTGAAAACAAGCGGTGATTATCGGTTTTTACAAGGGAATATAAGCGGCGACAGTTTGTTACTAAGTTATTTTGACGGTAGTGGAGCCATGCAATTCCGTAGTAAAGTCCATGGCAAACAAATTGACGGACAATTCTATTCAGGCCTTGCAGGTAAACGAAATTTCATAGCGACAAAAGATGACAAGGCGAGTCTTCCCGACCTTAAAAAACTCACCTTTTTAAAGCCTGGTTTTGATCGCCTTAACTTTAGTTTGCCTACTCCCGCAGGCAAAATGATCAGCTTACAAGACGAACAATACAAAAACAAAGTTGTCATCATCGAATTAATGGGATCTTGGTGTCCTAATTGCCTGGATGAATCTCGCTTCCTAGCCCCCTATTACAAGAAGATGAAAGACCAAGGCGTAGAAGTCATTGGACTCGCATTCGAATATTCCCCCGAATTACGAATTTCGGGACCGAAAATTGAAAACTTCAAAAAGCGAATTGGGGTAGATTATGAAATTTTGTTCGCCGGCCAACCTAACGATGAAACCATCGCACAAGTATTACCAATGTTGCACAAAATCAATGGCTATCCAACGACTTTCATCTTGGATAAATCAGGTAAAGTTCGTGAAATACATACCGGCTTTTCGGGACCAGGAACGGGCGTTTACTACACCGATTGGATACATGAATTCGAACAAACGGTCCAATCGCTATTACATGAAAAATAGTTTCCTGGGATTCCTTTTTCTGCTTATCAGCATCTCAAGTTTTGCTCAAAATAAAGCTTGGTATTACGTAACAGGACTATCCACAGCCAGTGCAATCTTATATGCTGATTTTGCCAAAAATGAGCAACAGAAATATTATCAGAATAACCTGATTGGCTTTCATTCGTCTGCCGACGATTACCTACAATATAGTCCAACGCTTATCAATATAGGCTTACATGTAGCCGGTCTAAATAACACTCAAAGACCTAACGAATTAATAAGCGTATTTTTAATCGGTACTGGTACGTACACCGTCATTACCCAAGGACTAAAATATGCGGTGAACGAAACGAGGCCTAACGGGACCGATCATAGTTTTCCCTCCGGACATACAGCCACTGCATTTTTTGGTGCTCGTATGCTAGATCGCTCCTTTGGGAAAAAACACCTTGCCATAGCCATAGGTGGATACGCCTTAGCAACTGCAACAGGAGCTTTGCGCATAGCAAATAACAAACATTGGGCATCCGATGTTGCCATGGGTGCTGCCATCGGGATTGCCTCCGCCGAAGTAGCTTATTGGGTCTACCCAAAACTCAAGAAATCATTGAATAAAACTAGTTTGACCTGGGAACCTATGGTTGCTCCCAACTTCTATGCGGCGCGTGTTAGTTATGTCTTTTAATGGACCAACAAATAAGTAGCTGCCCCTGCAAAATAGCCTAACAAGGCAAGGAAACCGATTCGTTTAGCATACCAAACAAAATCAATTTTCTCCATTCCCATCACTGCAACACCTGCTGCAGATCCAATAATTAAAATACTTCCTCCCGTACCCGCGCAGAATGCTAGATACTCCCACATGGCGTGATCCGTAGGAAATTGTGCTAAAGGATACATGCCCATGGTAGCAGCCACCAAAGGCACATTATCAACAACCGAAGATGCAATTCCAATCACGGTGACAATAAAAAATTGATTCCCTAAACTTGCTTCTAGATATGTTGCCAATTGGCCTAAATACCCAAAGGATTCTAATGCACCAATGGCTAATAATATGCCTAAGAAAAACAAGACACTCGATGTGTCAATTTTGGTTAGCGCGTGCCCAACCGTATACGGCTTTTTAGCCTCTTCATCTTTGTCGGCATGCAAAAACTCCGACAATATCCACACCAATCCTAAGGCCAATAAAATCCCCATGTAAGGAGGCAAATGGGTCAACGTTTTAAATACAGGTACACCCAATAAACTTATAATACCCGCAAATAACATGATACGACCATGACGTTCCTCCTCAACTGTCATAGATTTTTCCTGTATAATCGCACCCAAATGACTCTTTCGAACCCAAAACGCTGCCACAGATAACGGAACCAGCAATGAAACTACCGATGGCACAAATAAACTTTTAACGATGCCCCAAGCAGAAATCTGCCCTCCGATCCACAACATGGTTGTCGTCACATCACCAATCGGCGACCATGCACCACCCGCATTCGCAGCAATGACAACAACTCCTACATAAAATTTACGTGTTGTACTATCACTAATTAATTTTCGTAATAAGGCCACCATTACTATGGATGATGTTAAATTGTCCAGTACAGACGAAAGGAAAAAGGTAACAAATCCAATAATCCACATCAATGTGGCGGGATTTTTAGTTTTAATCAATCGACTAACAAAATGAAAACCTTGATGGGCATCAACAAGCTCCACAAGGGTCATGGCACCCAACAAGAAAAATAAGATTTCAGAAGTAGATCCTAAGTGATGAGATAACGATTCTAAATCATGAGGCCCACGAACTAAGGCAAAAACTACCCAAACCAAAACACCCGTCACCAAGGCTGATGCCGTTTTATTAATTTTAATTGGGTGTTCGAACGCAATGGCTAAGTACCCAACAATAAAAATGACAACTGAAATTATTTCCATGACGTAAATATAAAAAAGAAAGTCAGGGTTTTATGTCCCTGACTTTCAAATATAACTCAATAAAAAACTCCTTATTTCAACTTAGCTACAGCTGCTTTAATGCGCTCGCAAGCCTCTTCTAATTGCTCATCAGCTGCTGCCGTGGAAATACGCATGCAATCCGGAGCACCAAAACCAGAACCAGCAACCGTCGCAACAAAGGACTCATTCAACAACCAAGTACAGAAATCATCTGAATCATTGATCGTTGTTGTTCCGTCTGATTTACCAAAATAATACGAGATATCAGGGAAAGCATAAAATGCACCATCCGGCATATTTACCTTGAATCCTGGAATTTCACGCAATTTGCCCACCACCAATTTACGGCGACGATCATAGGCCGCTTTCATTTCATAGGCGTGGTCTAATGAACCATTAAAAGCAACAACAGCTGCTTTTTGAGCGATAGAATTCGTTCCAGAAGTAACTTGACCTTGTAATTTTTCTACGCCATCCGCGATCCATTTCGCCGCTGCAATAAATCCAATACGCCATCCCGTCATCGCATGACCTTTTGCAACGCCGTTAACCGTAATCACACGATCCTTAATTTCTGGGATAGAACCAATTGAAAAATGTCCCCCTTGTGTAAAGTTGATGTATTCGTAAATCTCATCTGCTAATACAAAGATATTTTCGTGACGAGCTACAACATTCGCAATGTCACGTAATTCTGATTCTGTATAAACCGAACCTGTTGGATTGTTAGGCGAAGCAAACATAACCATTTTCGTCTTCGGTGTAATTGCTGCCTCAAACTGTGCAGCAGTTACCTTAAAGTTATTATCGAAAGCTCCTTGTACAATAACCGAAACACCATCCGCTAATTTGACCATCTCTGAATAAGAAACCCAATACGGCGAGAAGATAATCACCTCATCACCTGGATTAATTAATGCAGCTATCGCATTTGCCAATGAATGCTTCGCTCCCGTAGAAACCACAATATTTTCAGAACCCCACTCTAAACCGTTGTCACGCTTTAATTTATTTGCAATAGCTAAACGCAAATCTGGATAACCCGCTACCGGTGAATATCCGTGAAAACCATCATCGATGGCTTTTTTTGCAGCTTCGCAGATGTGCGCTGGTGTTTTAAAATCTGGCTCACCTACCGAAAGGCTAATAACTTTGTGGCCTTGCGCAGCTAATTCACGCGCTTTTTTTGTCATTCCCAATGTGGATGACTCTTCTAATGCTTGAATGCGTTGGGCTAATAAGGATGACGACATAATATATAAATACTAAAGTTGAATTCGGGCGCAAATTAGCTATTTGAACGCTGAATAGCTAACAAATTAGCAAAAAAGCATGTTAATTTAGTTGGCTCAACTTTGAATAGAAACCTTTGGGATTCGCTAACAATTCAGCATGTGTACCACGCTCAACAATCTCCCCTTTATCCACAACTAAGATTTGGTCAGCATGTTGAATAGTACTTAATCGATGTGCAATAACCAATACCGTACGATTCTTCATCAAATTGGTCAGTGCTGCTTGCACCATTTTCTCGGATTCGTTATCGAGCGCACTTGTGGCTTCATCTAAAATCAAAATGGGTGGATTTTTCAGTACTGCTCGCGCAATCGAAATTCGTTGGCGCTGACCTCCAGACAACTTGGAACCCCGATCTCCAATCACCGTTTGATACCCATCAGCGTTTGCTTCAATAAATTCATGTGCATTCGCAATTTTGGCGGCCTCGATGACAGCTTCCAAACTGGCATCTGTACCAAAGGCAATGTTATGATAGATCGTATCGTTAAACAAAACCGACTCCTGCGTTACAATCCCCATTAAGGCGCGTAAATCTTCTAGAGGAATCTGCTTCAACGGTACACCATCTACCGTAATTTGACCGGATGTCGCATCATAAAAACGCGGAAGTAAATCAGCTAATGTTGATTTACCCCCACCTGATGCCCCCACAAGAGCAATGGTCTTTCCTTTGGGAATTTCAAAACTAACAGATTTCAAAACAGGACGCTCTTTTACATATTCAAAACCCACTGCTTCAAAAGTGATTTTAGCTTTAAACTCGCTCACAGCGTGAACAGGTTCTTCAACTCGAATCTCTGAAACCGTATCTAGAATTTCAATAATACGATCCGCCGAAGCCACACCACGCTGGATTCCTGAAAAAGCATCTGCAATTACTTTGGCAGGGCGCATCACTTGTGAAAACGTCGCAATAAAAGCGATGAAGGTAGAAGCACTTAATTCATTATCTCCTGAAATAACTAAAATCCCTCCGTACATCAAGATACCCGTCACGACCAATACACCTAAACTCTCTGAAACCGGAGACGTCAATTCCTGCCGAAAAACCATACGCAATAGAGAATGGCGGTAACGCAAATTAGTTTCTTGGAAGCGAGCATCCATGACCGGCTCCGCACGAAATGCTTTTACCACACGCATCGCACCAAATGTCTCATCCAACAAACTGATAATTCCGCTCAAATGCTGTTGCACTTCTCCCGCCGCGCGACGTAAGCGGCGCGTTATGAGCGCAATAACTCCGCCTGATAATGGCAAGATGATGAGAGAAAACAAGGTTAATTTCACCGACATGCTCGCGAGGAAAACGAAGAACATAATCAAGGTGAATATTTCTTTAAAGGTTGCTGTGAAAGCCCGACCGATGCTGTTTTCAACTTCTTGAACGTCTGTCGTTAAACGGGACATCAAATTACCTTTCTTCTGTTCAGAGAAATAACTCAAATCCATGCGTATGGCACGTTCAAATACGGCCTGCCGCAATGAGGCAATCGTATCAGCCTCCACCGTTTTCAAAATACGTTGCGAAAAATACCGAAAAATATTAGCTAGTAAAACGGAGATAATAATCGCCCCACAAGCATATTGCAATGCTCCCAAACGACCATAAGACTCCAAAGCCCCATAAAAATAATGATTGAAGACGAATGAAAAGTAACTTGGCGATACTGAAAAAGTAGGCAAATGACGATATAAAGCCGCTTGATTGGCTGATGCCTGATTGAATAAAACATTCAACAAGGGGATCAACAAGGTGAAATTCAAAATCCCAAATAGACTACCTAGCAACGAGAACCCGAAATATGGAAATACATATTTACGAATGGAATTAGCATAGGTCAATAAACGGATATAAGTCTTCAATGGATTATTTCAAAATTTGAAGCAAATTACGACAATTTTCACATTTACTTGCGTTCAGCGAGTTTGGTATATACATCGACATAGCTCGCAGCTGCCACAGACCAGTCAAATCGTTTGGACCATTCCTGAATCGCCTGTTTTTTATCATGTTCCTGATAATCTTTTAAGCCATTCGACAGGGTATCCCGCATGGAAGCCCCCTCAAAGTCGGTGAAATAATAGGCCTCAGGACCACCCACTTCGGGCAAGGAGGTAAATTGGGACAAAAATACCGGTTTCCCAAGGTGCATCGCCTCCACGACTGGCAATCCAAAACCTTCCGCCAAAGAGGGGAACACGAATGCCTCGCAGTGTACATATAAAGCCATTTTATCAGCCTCACTGACCGCTCCCGCGAAAATGACCCGATCTAAAACACCTAATTCTTTAGCCTCCTGCTTAATTTTCTCCATGTAATGTGCTTGTTGAGTTATCCCCGCGATGATTAGCAAGCGATCATTTCCAACTAACAAACGAGGCAACACATGAAAATTCTTTTTCTCCGCAATCGTTCCAATCGTAAATAAATAAGGTTGACCGGCAGCAAGTGGAGGATACGATACATCCTCCGAAATTGTAGACCAGTTACATCCATTGGGAATAACCTGCTGAGGTGTATCGCCCAACACAAAATTTGCTTGCACGTCACGTTGTGTATATTCCGAAATGAATACAAGGAAATCAGCACGATTTATTTTCTTTTGCAACTGATCTTTAAATCGTTGCTTTTTTGCTTCCGACTTCCGTGTATCATGTAGGTAATTTAAATCCTGAATGGTCAAAACGATCATCGCCTGGGAACTTGTTGGGAAATATTCCGTATCCTGGTGTGTGGCATGCCAAATGAATGGACCATGCACAGGTTTTAACCACCATTTATTCCAAAAATGAATAGATATACGCGGATTAAGCGCGTCATTGGGCGAAAAAAAACGAATGTGAAAACGTTTGGAAATAGCTTGTCCCAGTTGGAGACAAAAATGATATAAACCCGTGTTCGGGTATTTCAAGCGTTCGGCATCAAAAAAAACAGGAACCTTCACCTAAACGATTTTATAGTTACAATATTCGCCAATTCGCCATCCTGTCCAATCTTCAATCTGCTGCAAGATTTTACGGCGCAAACTCATGCGTTTACGTAATGCAACAGGATCGAATTGAAAAGGCCATTGCATGGAATCAATTCGCTTTTGGGCTACCTGGGGGTGCGTTCCTTCAAATCGGGTTAAACGCTCTGCATTCCCTAAATCAAATGTAAAATTCTCGGGCATATGTCGGTCAAGCCACGCATCATCATGGTAGAACTGATGAAAATTCCGGACCTTATTATTGAGTCCCGTGGGAGGCTTGACCCATCCATAATGATAAATCGAGGCATCAATTAATTTTGCTTGAATCTTTTTACCTGCCTTTCGAAAGCCTTGCGCATCTTTATAGGAATGTACGTCTTTGTCAAATTTAACTACACGTATTTCTCTTCGATACCACCTACGTGAATCCGCAATAAAATTATACGATCCGTAAAAATGTTTGTAATGGAAAAGTAATCCTTCTACGTTGGGGTCGTTTGCATTGTTGTGCATCGACTGTAGAATTACAGGCAAATCCTTTTCATGAACGCATTCGTCCCCTTGAATATAAAATGCCCAATCGGTATCTGGCGAAATAGCTTGATAGGCCTTATCAGTTTCCAAAGCGAATACACGCCCTCCTTCTCGAGCTGATTCATCCCAGACCGTTTCAATTATTCGGATTTTATCAGAAGGAATCCCTTGAATTAATTCGAGGGTAGAGTCATCAGAATTCCCAACGGCCACCACAAATTCATCGCAAATGGGCAAAATTGAGGTAATGGCTTCCACGATCGGGTAATCGTTTTGGACGGCATTTCGAATAAAAGTAAATCCCGCTACTTTCATCCTTCGTATTTCACTTGAATGCCATGGTAACGATCCTGCTCCACATAATCTTTGCGCAAAGGATGTCCTTCCCAATCAGCAGGTAATAGAATCCGCGTCAAATTGGGATGTCCTATAAATTGAATGCCAAAGAAATCAAAGGCCTCGCGTTCATGCCAGTCGGCCGTTTTCCAAATCGAACTCACACTAGGCACCTCTGGCTTATTTCGATCCAAAAGTACCCTGAGATGCAAAGTAACATGAAAAGGAATTGAATAGAGGGTATAAATCACTTCCATTTGACCTGACTCAACGCCCAAATCGATAGCCGTTATGCACGACAACGAATCAAAATAGGTATTCGGATTGCGCCACAACTGATCACAAACAGCCAATAGGTCCTTGCTTGATAAGGTTAGTTGGCCTGATTTTTCATTCAGCCCCACCGATGCTCCTGTTTGTTCAATTAATGCTACGATTGATTGTAAATCCATGATGTTACGATATGGCGTCTAAAATACGCTGAGGAACCACCAAAGTTTCCCGATTAATTTTCTCTTGTAATTTCAAAATTCCGCCAATGAGCGCTTCGGGTCTTGGTGGACATCCGGGCACATATACGTCGACAGGAATAATCCGATCAACTCCCTTTACGACATGATAACCGTGTTCCCAGTAAGGCCCGCCACAATTTGCACAAGAACCCATGGAAATGACATAACGAGGTTCTGGCATTTGCTCATATAAACGACGGATACGATCTGCCATCTTAAAAGTTACCGTTCCAGCGACAATCATGACATCAGATTGACGAGGGGAAGGCCGAGGAAATACACCAAATCGATCCAAATCATACCCGGATGCAAAAGTTTGCATCATTTCGATGGCACAACAAGCTAATCCAAAGCTCATAGGCCACAAAGAACTCGCGCGCGCCCAATTCAACAGGTCCTCTACTTTCGTTAAGACAAATCCTTCTTCCTGAAATTCTTGGTCTAGTAAACTCTTCATTTAACGTATGATGGTTAATGACCCGACCACATCCGGATAATCCGCGTTGGGCTTAATTCGGTACATATAAACGCCCGTAGGCAACAATTTCCCATCTAATTTACCACGAAATGGTCTTTCTTCGTAATTCTCTCCTTTCCCTTCGAACACAGACACACCCCAGCGATCAATAACCGTGATGGTTGCTTCTGGATAAGATGAAATATTATCTATGGCCCAATAGTCATTCAAATCATCACCATTAGGTGTTATGGCATCGTATGGTTTTACTCTTGCTAGGATAATGACATCAATGGCGGCGAATTTATTACATCCGATGCTAGGCGCTTTCCCTGAAATTATAAAAGTAGTTTTAAAGGCATTTCCACCTAAATCCCCTAATTTTTGAACGTCAAAATAGGGCTGCAAAAGGTGTGAGCCATCATTTCCATTTTTATCAACCATTCCCAAAGCGGGTGTCCAAGTCCATTCAATCAAGGGGCTTGATGAACCATTGACCGGAACCAGAATAGGCTGAATAACTTCCCCTGGCTCTGGAGAAAACATCAATATCTTGGAATCTGTCGCAACCCAAACGTCTTTACATGGATCAGTTGAAGCCGTCTGCGCAGAAACAGCAAAAGCCATTCCAAAAAAGAACAGGGTACAACTGATTTTATAATAAAAAGTAGTAATCGACATAAAGGATTTTAAGATACGCTTCAACTGTTTTGTAAATATACCTAAATTCACAAAAAATTTGTTCAATGTCGGTAGGCCATTTTTTCGATACGGATCTTTCGCAATTACGCGGCATGACTCCCACCCGTCTCAGTTTACTCCAAACGG
>JBEEOB010000135.1:0-10563 GCA_041191865.1 Bacteroidota bacterium | reverse complement strand
ATTTGTAAACGTTGGTGAATACTCCAGTTCTCAAGCGTATTATTAATCGGTACCCGGAAGTCGTTTTCTCCTACCGTCAACAACATCGGAGTCTTGAAATTCGCAGCAAAACGCATCGGATTTTGTTCTTTCCACGTTTTAGTAGGCACCCAAGGTGCACCCCCATTCATTAATTCTCTTCCCCAGATTACATCGGATGATCCCCATTGCGCCTCGGAATTGACTAATCCTGCATGAGCAACTAAACATTTAAAGTGAGAGGTTGATGCCTGCATCCAGTTGGCCAAATGCCCCCCATAGGAAGCGCCACCAGCTGCTTGTCGAGAAGCATCAATAAACGAATAGCGTTTAATAGCATCCGCCGCTGCTTCTAAAATCTCATTCCCAGGGCCTTTGAAGGGGTCTAATTGAATGTCTTGGGCAAACTTTTCGCCATAGCCTATGGAACCTGTATAATCCGTCATGACGATGACATAATTAGAGGAACCCAACACATAGGGATTCCATCGGAAGTTAAAGGCATCTTTAAACGAGATTGCCGGTCCTCCATGCATTAATACAAATAGCGGGTATTTTTTGGAGGCATCAAATCCTGCTGGACGTAAGATGACACTTCGTATCATTTTTCCTCGGGAAGATTTGGTCCAATAAACTTCCGATTTAGGCAAATCCATCTTCGCTAAAGCAGCATCATTTGCTTGGGAAATGGCAATGCTTTTTCCAGCATCCCAAACGAAAACTTCCACAGGGGCAGCAATATGTTGGTAATTATAGGCCACCTTATTTCCTGAGACAGATAATCCCGTAATAGAACCCGCATCACCGCCAAGCAAATTTGTGTATCCTCCTTTATCTATAGAGATTTGAATGGCACGATCAACCCCTTGATCCTCAATACTCGCAAAAATGGTATTTCCTGAAACCTTCCAATCGTTGATTGGTCGATCTAACCCTGAGGCTAATTCCGTGCGCTCACCCATCGAAGGCCAAGTAAAACGGTAAATATGATCTAAATAATAGATTTTATTGCCATTGAGATGTCCCGTAGCAATTAAGTGCTTACCATCTTCCGAAAATTGTGCCTGTGAATAATCAGTCGCGTCTGGACTTAGTCGATTTTCTGCACCTCCAGAAATATTCACCGCATAGAGATGTGAATTTGCCGATTGATACGCAGTTGTATTATATTCTGTGGTTGCGGTGAAAATGATCTGCGAGGCATCGGGAGAAAAGGTAAAGGAGCCTAATTGGAAACCCGCCGACTTCACCAAACTTACCTGAGAAAAAATATTCTGTGGAGCTGGCTTCTCAACTTTCAAATCCATCACATAAACATGGGATTGTTTTTCATCGAGCCATGAATCCCAATAGCGAACTGGAAAAGAGGTATAAACACGCGCTTTGGTTTTCACTTTCTTCTTTTCTTCAGCGATTCTCTTACTCAAAGAATCCGTGAATGCGGTTGCATACACCCGGGAAGTAAAAGCAATTTTACTCCCATCGGAACTGATTTTAGGCGTAAGAACGCCAGTAGAAATGTTCGTTATTCGTTGGGCTTCCCCGCCCAAATCCAAATTCAATCGATACAATTGAGCAATTTCATCTCCCTCACGATTAGCTGTAAAAAAGATTTGATTAGCCGAAGGATGCCAAAAGTAATTATCTTCTCCACCTTTGGAATTCGTAATTTTTCGAGGTTCTGAAGAGCCATCGGCAGCAGCAAGCCATAAATCCGTCGTTTGTTCGTCGGGATTATAAGAAGTTTCGGTCCGACTATAAATCACCCATTTACCCGTAGGACTTAAGGCTGGTGTTCCGATTTTTTTCAACATCCACATGGACTCATGAGACATTGCAGGTTTTTGACCAAAAGCACAAAAGCTGCTAGCAATTAAGATAAAGAATACAATTTTTTTCATGATAAACATTTAGCTTCGTAAATTAGTTATTTCTACTTCATCTTAAATAGCACATGAGAAAAAATTACATTCTATTAGGCTTGTTGGTTTTGGGTATGTCTACCCAAGATCTCCAGGCGCAAACGCCGGCGAAGTTCATCGACCGTGCCAATATGAATCTTTCGGTGAAACCGGGAGATGATTTTGTTGAATATTCCAATGGAACTTGGTTGAAAAACAATGTGATTCCAGCCAAAGAAACCCGTTGGGGAAGTTTTAATCAATTACGCGATTTCAACATCAATGCCGTTAAAAGTATTTTGGAGGGCCTTAAAAACTCAACGGCAGCACCTGGATCTGTGGAAAAACGGGTGGCGGATTTTTATGCGGCGGCCATGGACAGCTTGACGATTGAGCGATTGGGTTCCCAACCCATTCAAGCCGATTTACAACAAATCCAAAACATACAATTCAAGTCGCAAATTGTGACCGAAATTGCCCGTATGCGGAAGACCGGTGCAGGTTCACCACTTTTCAGTTTTTATGTGGGACAAGACCGCAAGCAAGTGGAAAAAATGGTTCCGCAATTGGGACAAGGAGGAACATCACTCCCCGATCGTGATTTGTATTTAAAATCCGATGCGCGCAGTCTTAAAATACAGGCAGGATTTAAGACCTATGTGACAACACTTTTTCAATTGATTGGGAATTCTCAATCCGATGCAAAAGCAAAGGCAGAAACAATTTTTCAATTGGAAAAGAAATTAGCTGAAGCGCAAATGGCACGTGTGGAAATGCGTGATCCATACAAAACCTATAATAAGTTCGCCTTTGCCGAATTCAATCAAAAAACACCTGCATTCAACTGGGCAATTACCTTCCAAGATTTTGGAACCAATGCCCCCGATTCTATTTTGGTGTCTGCGCCTAAATTTTTCGAGACAGCTAATAAGCTGTTAATCGAAACACCCATTGATACCTGGAAAACGTATTTAACTTGGAATCTCTTGAAAGGATCAGCGAATTACCTAAGTTCGCCATTTGTACAAGCTAGTTTTGCATTCAATCAGATTGTAAGTGGCCAAAAGGTTCAAACACCTCGTTGGCAACGGATGTCATCTTTAACAGATGGCGTCATTGGCGAATTATTAGGCCAATTGTATGTGGCCAAATACTTCAAACCCGAAGCAAAAATTCGTATGACGGAATTGGTTGCCAACTTACGTAAGGCATTCGAAATTCGGATCAACCGCTTAGATTGGATGAGCGCTGAGACCAAGCAAAAGGCCTTGGCTAAGTTGCATGCATTTACACCCAAAATTGGCTATCCTGACAAATGGAAAGACTACGAAGGTTTGACAATATCGGCCAATACCTTTTACCAAAACATGCGTAATTCAGGCGCTTGGGGATTCCAAGAGAACCTAAGTCAAATCGGCAAGCCAGTAGATCGTAGCCGTTGGGGAATGACGCCACCGACCGTAAATGCCTATTACAGCCCCGTGATGAATGAAATCGTATTCCCGGCAGGTATTTTACAATTTCCATTCTTCGATCCGAAGGCAGATGATGCGCTTAACTACGGTGGAATTGGTGCGGTCATTGGCCACGAAATGTCACATGGATTTGATGATTCAGGTAGTCAATATGACAAAGATGGAACACTTCGTAACTGGTGGACAAAAGATGACTTAGCCAAATTCAAGGCAAAGACAGAACAATTGGGTAAGCAATTTGACGCATATACGGTCTTGGACACGATTCATGTCAATGGTAAATTGACAATGGGCGAAAACATCGGCGATTTGGGAGGCTTAAACATGGCCTATGAAGCCTTTAAAATGACTAAACAAGGGAAATCCAAAGCAAAAATAGATGGATTTACACCAGACCAACGATTCTTCTTGGCTTGGGCGCAAGTTTGGCGTGCCAAAACCCTACCAGAAACAGCAGCGAATTTGGTTCAAACAGACCCACATTCACCCGCTGAATTCCGGACAATTGGTGCACCAGTCAACATGGATGCTTGGTATAAGGCTTTTGGCGTGAAACCAGGTGATAAATTATACAAGAAACCGGAGGATCGGATTAAAATATGGTAGTTAAGAACTAAGAGTTAAGAACTAAGAGTTAAGAGGCCCGGGGAGAAATCTCCGGGTTTCTATTTTTTGGACATTGGACATGAGACATTGGTCGTTGGACGAATGATGCGAACCATGTAGAGACGCGATACTTCGCATCTATAACCTTTACAATAAATAACCTGGCATAATGTAGAGTCGCGATACCTCGCGTCTTATAATTTATCCTCAGCAAGTACTCAAGATAATGCGTCAATTTAGTACCCCACATTTAGACACGAGGTATCGCGTCTCAACCCCCTTCCAAGGTATCTCGACTAAACCTCATAAACAAAAATAGGCGACCCAATGGGTCGCCTATTTTCATAAGATTTAGCTAATCTTACTTTCCTATGCTTGGGTTCGTCTGAACCTCAGCTAAAGGAATACCATAGATGTAACGAGGATCACCTGGCTGAATCGTTGCACCAGCACCGAAAGATACCATTGGCTCACCACGACGCGTCACATCATTCGCACGGAAACCTTCCGCTAAGAATTCAATACGACGTTCTGTCAAGATTGCTTTAATCACATCCGCTTTTGTATCCAAAGCAGCGAATACGTAAGCAGCATCCGAACGACCGTGAACAGCCTTTAATAAAGCAACGGCCCGTGTAAGGTTTCCTGTTTCCGCCTCAGCTTCGGCAAGATTTAACAATACTTCAGCATAACGGATGTTTGGCACAAAATCCACATAAGGTGATACTCCACTGAACTTCGTTGATGAAGGGAACTTAGCAACAGCCGTTGTAGCAACTGTTAACTTTGTCTTACGATCATCCGTTGAAGCAAATTGAGGATTATTGTAGATACCAATTGAACCTGTATTTAAGTAATATTCTACGTTACCTGCATTGAAGTAGTAACCCAATTGATTTTGCGTTCCTGGCGCATTTGTTGCATCCATTGGGAAAGAGAAAATCGACTCAGTCGTAGTATACGGTGCTTTGAATACAGCCGATACATCTGCCTGTAAAGCATGAGCTACACGCGTAGATGACTTGAACGGTGCAGCAGCTGATACAATTTTATTAGCATCAGAAATAACACCAGCATAATCACCCATAGCCAACTTCACACGCGTTTTTAACGCAATCGCCGTGTTTTTGTGCGCACGGGTTGTGTTTAACAAAGCAGTACCATAAGAATCAGGTAACTCATTCTCCGCATCATTCAAATCTGACAATACTTGTGCATAAATCTGTGCAACTGTGCTGCGAGGCATATCATTATCAGCCGAAGAAACAGAACCCTTCAAACGTAATGGCAAACCAGCAGAAGCACCTTTATCCAGAATATATGGCTTCGCAAAATACTGAACTAACGAGAAGTAGGTTAAAGCACGTAAGAACTTCGCCTCTCCACGGTAATTTGCCGCCAAAGTAGAAGATACAGCAGTTGGATTAGCCGCCAAACCTTCTAAAAACAAATTTGTACGATTAATTGTCAAGTAACCTTGAACCCAGAAATTCGCTAAATACGAGTCCGAAGGATCCTGGTTACCTTGGTACGTTGAATACCCTGTAACAGAGTTCGTCGTACGGTTAACCCAATCCTCTCCACGGATATCGTTATATATCAAATAACGACCACCGAATAAGCTACCGTTTTTCGCAGAGCCATACAAACCATTTACTTGGGATAGGACACGAGCAGGTGTATTAAATACCGTTGCATCAGACAAATCCAATTCCGGAACTGCACTAAGGAATTCCTTGTTGCAAGAGGAAACAGTCATCGCAAGTGCGATTGACAAGATTCCCATTTTATTTGTGAATAATTTCATTTTCTTTATCTGTTAAAATTACAAACCAATGTTAATACCAAATGTAAATGAACGTCCTTGTGGAATTGAGTTACGCTCAATACCTGAAGCAAGGTTAGAATCACCATTTGAAGAAATTTCAGGGTCAACACCTGTATAAGCTGTCAACAACCATAAGTTGTTCGCTTGCGCATATACACGGATGTTAGAGATTCCAATCGACGTTAAGTTCGTAGGAATTTTATAACCCAATGTAGCTGTTTGCAAACGTACAAAATCTCCTTTTTGAACATTGGCATCAATTAAGAAAGATGAACCGTTTGATACGTTATCACCGTATACAGCTTTCGGAATTTCAGTTACTTGACCTGGAGTCTTCCAAGAATTCAATACATCCACTGAGTTATTCCAAACACGTTGGTCACGTAAACCCGCTTGAGAGCCGTTATAGATGTAGTTACCTCCTGAGAATGTAAAATTCACACCTAAATCAAATCCTTTGTAACGGAATGTATTATTAAAACCACCGTAAAAAGTAGGCAACGTATTTCCTAAAATTTGCTGCTCAGATGAAGGAGAAGTCGTCGCCTTACCATCTAAAGTCGTCCATGCGTTTGCTCCACCTAAGTGTGAGTATTGTACTTTTGTACCATCACGCTTGATGTAGATACGACGACCATTCTCAGGATTCACTCCTCCTGTTTTTACACCGTAAATTTGTGCAGCAGAATAACCTACTTTTGTGATCGAAGTAACCTCTAAACCTGAAGTTGCAGTCAAAATTGGCGTATTTGCATCAACCAATGACGTAACCATGTTTTCGTTCGTCGCAAAGTTTAAGTTCGTTGTCCAAACAAATCCGTTATTGTTAATCGGAGTTGCAGTAACAGCTAATTCATAACCTTTGTTATACATCGAACCTACGTTTGCCAAGATTGAGTTTCCAGGAATACCTTTTGATGGCGCTTGAGGAACATTCAAAATCAAATTGTTGATATCCTTGTAGTAGTAATTTGCTTCTACTTGAATACGATCATTTAAGAAACTAACATCTAAACCAACGTTGGTTTGTGCTGAAGTCTCCCATTTCAAATCCTTGTTACCTGCTTGGTTAAATGATAAGGTAGGTGCAGCACCGTAAAGTCCTGATGCAAATGTTGAATAAGAACCGTACGCATTCGGTACATTACCGTTACCTACTTTACCATAAGATGCCTTTAAACGCACATTTGATACCTTATTTCCTAAGTCCAAGTTCTTAAAGAACTCTTCTTCTGAAACTGTCCATCCCAATGACGCTCCACCAAAATCACCCCAACGGTTCTCTGAAGATAATGCAGAGTTACCATCACGACGGTAGTTGGCGCTCAAGAAGTACTTCCCACCATAATTGTAAGAGAAACTTCCTAAATAAGCCTCATAAGCAACTTGGTAGATACCATTACCTGCAGCTAAGTTCGTTCCAAAGTTTCCTTGGAAATCTGTGAAGAAGTAATCAGCAAGCGTTTGACGTTGAGCTCCCCAGTTCAATACACGCGTTTTTTGAACATCAGAACCAGCAATTAAAGAGAAGTTATGCTTCTCAGCTAATGTAACATTGTATTGCAATGTGTTAATCCAGTTCCAGTTATCTGACTTCGCAGTATTGTTATATGCATCACCACCAGCAGACCAACCATCACCATTGTAAGGGTTGAAGAAACGGATATTTTCCGTATTACGACGATCCCATGAATAGCTAGTCTTTGCAGTCAAACCTTCCATTAAACGGAATTCAGCACCCAAATTCGCAATTAAACGTGTGTTTTCAGAAGTAATTTTATCTAAATCACGTACAACTGCCGGATTCGGGAATTGCGCGGGTAATAAATTGTTCAAACGACCTAGCGTATTGTTCTCTAAGTTATAGGCACCACTAGGCAAATAAGCCGGCAAGTTAGGAACTTGAGCAACTGCAATACGACCTAAACCTGATGTATTAAATGCACCACCCGCGTTAGAACCCGACATAGGCGCCTTGTTAAATGTATTCGAGTAGTTAAAATTAGCAGTCAATTTCAACCATTTCGTAGCTTGGTGATCCATATTGAAACGACCTGAACGACGTTGGAAGCTATTGCTTTTCAAGAAACCATCTTGATCAGAAAATCCTGCAGAGAAATAATAGCTAGTCTTATCTGTACCGCCATTAATTGTCAAGTTATGATTTTGAGAAACAGCTGTTTGATATACTTCTTTGTACCAATCTGTATCGATCAATGATCCATCAGCATTGTAATTTGGTAAGAAGGATTTGTTAGCTGAATTACGTTGAGATGCAGCAATGGCATTCGGATTCATCGCTAATGCATTGGCAATCGCACCATTTTTGTGATCCATGTATTGTTGTGCATTTAACACATCTGGCAAACGAACTGCCTCAGAAATACCAGCCCAAGAATCGATAGATACTTTAGCCTTGCCTGATTTACCACGTTTTGTTGTGATCAATAACACACCAGCACCCGCACGTGAACCGTAAATCGCAGCAGACGCCGCATCCTTCAATACGTCGATTGACTCAATATCAGAAGGGTTAATATCCGCTAAAGGGTTATTCGTCGTCGAGTTTGCCGAAACGTTATCTGTTGAGATAGGTATACCGTCGATAACAACCAAAGGGAACGAGCTCAATGATAATGAACTCAAACCACGCACACGAATTACAGGAGGGTTATTCAACAAACCATTGGGCTGTGTGATGTTAACACCTGCTGCCTGTCCAGTTAATCCTTGTGAGAATGACTGAACGGGACGCTCAGCAATCGTAGCAGCTTTTACCGTAGAGGCAGCACCCGTAAATTCTTGGCGCTTTTTCGTACCATAACCCACCACAACTACTTCTGATAATTGTTGGTTGTCCGCTTGTAATTGTACGTCAATCACGCTTCTTGAACCAACGGTAACATTTTGAGAATTAAAACCGACAAAAGAGAATACGAGACTTGCTCCATCTGCAACTGCGATTTTATAGGTTCCGTCAGCAGCAGTACTTGTTCCTTTAGAAGAACCTTTCGCACTGACACTAACGCCCGGCATGCCGCTTCCATCCTCAGATGATGTGACTTTACCGGTAACTTGCCTTGTTTGGGCGAATAATGTGCTTACGACAGCCATCATCAACACCCAGGATAGTACTAGTTTTTTCATGTTGTTTAGTTTAATGAATGAACTCAAATATAGGGTCGAAACACGAAATCACCATAAAATGTTCTAACAAATTTGCACTTTTTGCAAAAAAGCCAAATAAAAAAGGGCGATCCAATGGATCGCCCTTTTTTAAATCAACTTAATCTTGATTAGTTCTTATCCCAGAACAATTTTGTTGTAACAACATCACCACCAATTGCAGAAGCTGCAGCTGTGTAGTTCGTACCGTTCAATGTTTGCTCGGTATTTGGATATGTTAAACGTGTAGGGAATCCAGACTTCGCGTTGATAGGAGTCGAAATTTTGGGTTGGTCAAGACGACGAATCTCTGTCCAAGTCTCATAAGGACGATTGTATAATGCAATCCACTTTTGAGTACCAATTTTTTGTTTCCAATCTCCTGCAGCAGTTGTGTAAGCTACATCAGCTTGAGCTAAATACTCAGCAGCTTGTGCAGCAGTTCCACCCCAATATAAAATAGAAGCCGTGATTGCGTTGTTGTAATGCGATTCAGCAGAACCTGAAACATTAAATCCTCTTTCTTTTGCTTCAGCGCGCAAGAATTCAGTTTCAACATAATCAGCTAATACGTAAGGAGCATCCGCAGCGATAACTTTCGCGCCAGCACGAGAGAAATCAACATACGTATTAACCTTACCTACGATACCACCTGCATATTTACCTCCGTTGTTTGTCGAGAAGTAAGAACCCGTACGTGGATCATTCCAACCTAACAATTTATCCATCAAATCTTTCGCAGCGATGTAATCTTGACGACCACCCAAAACGATATCCACGTGTAATGGATTTTGGTTTGGAGATGCAGAAAGGTAAGTAAATAAACCGTTGTCAGAAGCAGCAGAGATAGCACCCGCGTCAGAAGCTTCAACTGCCGACTTCGCAGCAGATGCATCAACATCAGCTAATACCATACCTAACTTCATGCGAAGTGTGTTTGCAAACTTAGCCCATTTCGCAACAGATCCTTTGTAAACAACATCTTCAGATGCTGTAAATCCAGCACCAGAAGCGTCTAACTTAGAAATGTCATTGTTCAAACGAGCTAATAAATCTGCAGAAACAGTTTTCGCATCATCATACTTAGGGAACAACTTCGCAGAATTCAATGCCTCTGTATATGGAATGTTACCAAACGTGTTCACCAAAATAGAGAACGTGTAAACTTCCATGATATCCAAAATAGCTAATTTATTAGCTTTTTCTTTTGGCAACAAAGTTGCGTCAGCATTGATTAAACGAGATGATTCACGCAAATCCGCTAAAACATCACGGTACATTCCTGACCACCATGTGTTCGGGATTGCACGTGTAGCGAAATCGTATTGTGCTTCATCTTGATAAACCGCCATAGCCCATTGGCTAGTCGTAAAACGGAACACGTTTGTGTTCACACTCGCTGTCGCTAAATTTCCCGCAAGAGATTTAACGGCACTTGAAAACAAAGTTGGCGCAGGAATAGTCGCTGGCTTCTTTGTCTCAACATTTAATGAGGCTAGATCCTCTGTACAAGCCGTTGCAAGAAACAAAAGCGGTACAAATACTAAAAATATTCTTTTCATCTGATTCA
>JBEEOB010000134.1:0-9666 GCA_041191865.1 Bacteroidota bacterium | reverse complement strand
CCAAATCTTTTATGAATTGGACATTTATTGCCTTAAAACCTTGAAAATATTTTCAGAAAGGCCAACAATATTTTGAAAGAAAAATCGTATTTTTGATTAATTGTGCATGCTGTAATCAAATTATAATGCGACTAAATAAAAAATCAACAAGCTGGATCTTGGCTCTATTCATTTCTGGCATAAGCTTTTGTGCGCAAGCACAGCAAACCTTTATTTATAAAGATCAAACCTTGCACTTTCGTCAAGCGAAAGAATATTTTGATGCGAAGAATTATGTCGCTGCTCGGGAGGAATTCAATGCCTATCTAGGAAGTATCGAGCCCATGAGCAATGAGCAATCGGGACAAAAAGTATTGGCTGAATACTACATGACGATGTGTTCCTTGTATATGAGCCAGCCGGAAGCTGAAATTCTTGCGGAGCGATTTGTGGCGAACAACCCAGAACACCCACAAGCAGTTAAATTGTTACGTGGCATTGGTACTTTCTTTTATGACAATGGGGATTACGCGAAAGCGATTAAATACCTGTCTCGTTCATCAGATACGAATTTAGAGGCAAAATACCGTTTGGGCGTTGCTTATTATGAGTTGAAAAATTATGTAGATGCGTTGAACGTATTTAATGACATCAAAACGGAGCAAGACGAAGAATATGCATTTTCTGCGGCCTATTATGCGGCGATTATCCAATTCAATGACAAGCGCTATGCAGATGCTGCACCTGACTTTATGAAAGCGGAAGGAAGCAGTAAATATCGTCGTGAAATCGCTAATTGGGTTGCATTATGTTATTTCAATCAATCTAAATTCGCGGATTTATTGAATTATGCGGAACCTATTTTAGCGAAAAAGAATTCGGGCTACCGGGTGGATGAATTATCCCAATTAGTAGCAGACGTACAATTTAAATTAGACAAATTCGAAAAAGCCGCTAAAAGTTATGAGGTCTTAATTCGTGCGAGCAATGGCAAAATCAATCCATTAGCTCAATATCGTTTGGGATATTCCTTGTACCGTACGAAAAAATTCAATGAGTCGGCGAATCAATTAAAAGGCTTATTAGCGTCCAAAGATAGTTTAAGTCAATATGCCGCATTTACATTGGCATTAGCGCAATTAAATGCCGGAAATTTAGCCGCAACCTTAGATGCCTTTGAAGTAGCGAAAAAATTACCTTTTAGTGCGGCTATCCAAGAAGAGGCTGCATTTAATCATGCAAAAGTTCAATTGGACTTAGGGCATGCATCGGAAACGATTCAAGAAATCCAGGCATTCAATGCACAATTTCCGAAAAGCAAATTTGCAGAAGAGGCAACCGAACTTGTTGCGGATGCTTTCTTAAATTCCAATAACTTGGAAGTTGCCTTGAACTATTTAAAAGGCATCACGAATCGTTCTGCGCGTTTAAATGAGGCATATCAAACCTTAAGCTACAATTTAGGCGTTCGTTCATACAATGATGAGCGTTTTGAAACAGCGATTGATTTATTCAACAAATCGATTGAAACGGCACAATCAGCACGTTACACGGCTTTAGCTACTTTAGGGAAGGCGGAAGCGTTAAGCCAATTGAAGAAATTTGAGGATGCGATTGAATTATACAGCCCCTTGTTAGGAGGAAAAGGACAAACGGAGGATTTCATCCAACAAGTTCGCATTGGTTTGGCATTTGCCTATTTCAATACAAAGGAATTCAGCAAGGCGAATAATTTATTTAGAGCTTACGTAGA
Organism: Bacteroidota bacterium; assembly: GCA_041191865.1. Lineage (GTDB taxonomy): Bacteria > Bacteroidota > Bacteroidia > Cytophagales > Spirosomataceae > Aquirufa. The sequence continues at coordinate 7,934 of JBEEOB010000134.1, read as the reverse complement.
TCGTTTAAAAGCAACACCGAATGCGAAAAACAATCCAACGATCTTGATTCGCTTAGCGGATACCTATTTGATTTCCCGTAAATATCAAGATGCCTTAACTTATTACAGCCAGGCAGCCGAATTAGCGAAATCAGAAAAGGATTACGCTTTGTACCAAAAGGGGATGACCTTGAGCTATTTGAGTCGGGATGCAGAAGCACGCCAAGCATTCAAACAAGTACGTAGCAACTTTCCTGATTCTAAATATGCAGAAGATGCTCTTTATCAAGAGAATTTAATTTTGTTCAACGGACACAATTATAAAGAAGCGATTGCCGGATTTACTGATATCATTGAGGCGAAAACCAAGAGCGAGTTTTTATCATCAGCGATTTTAAAACGTGCACAAGCTTATACGAATACAGAGCAATACGAGCAGGCTTTAGCCGATTACAAACGAATCATCAATGAATTTTCAGGTGATAAAATTGCCAAAGATGCCTTGATTGGTTTGCAAGAGAACTTGATTAAAGTAGGCCGACCAGAGGAATTTGGGCAAGTATTGGAAAACTACCAAAGTGCGACAAATGCTGTAGAAGATGCAGAGTCGATGGACTTGAAATACAGCGCAGCGAAAGGTATTTATGATGGCAAAAAATTTGACAAGGCAATTCCTGCCTTGAAAGAATTTGTTGCGAAATACCCAACAGACGAAAATGTAGTAGAGGCTTACTTCTTAATTGCCGATGCGGCAGATCAGTTAAAAGACTCGACAGAAGCTTTACAAGCTTATAAAAAAGTGATTGAGCAAAATGCCCATCCACAAGTAAACAAGGCTATTTTACGTGCCGCGGAATTAGCAAACAACGCAGGAAATACGCCAGAAGCAGTTGCCTTATATCGTTTACACGCGAGTAAAAATCCGGAGGTTGAAAATCAACTGAATGCCTACAACAATATCTTTAAGGCATATTACGCAGTTAAACAATTGGATTCTGTTGCGAAGGTATTTACCGAGGTGGAACCTTTAAATTTGTACAGTACTGAAGAAAAGGCAAAAATGAGTCGGGGATTAGCAGAAGCTTATTCAGATAGCGCTTCTGTAGAATTACGTACAGAATGGTTAAATAAAACCATCTCATTAGATCCGAAAGGTGATATCGGTGCGGAAGCACAATATCAATTAGCGATTCAATTAACCCAAGCAGGTAAATTCAAGGAATCAAATGATATGATTAGTAATAAGTTTAAAAATGAATTTGCTGAGGCTTCGGATGCCGTGATGGGAAGAGCCTATGTTTTATTGGCAAACAACTTCGTTTCCATGAAAAACTTGCCACAGGCAAAAGCCATTTTGAAATCAGTCATTGATAATTCAACCGATAATGAGGTGATTGAATTAGCGAAAAACACATTAAAAAGCTTACCCCTTAAATAATTGAATATGAAATTTCAAATGAAAACGAATCCATTGATCATTTGTAGTGTGCTCATGCTGGGGGTATCCACTAGTTTAATTGCTCAAGACAAAAAAGAAGGTAATATTCAAAATGATGATATCATTTTGGAGAAAGAACGTAAAATAGTTCTTCAGCCGCAGATTTCACGTAATTTCGAACCCTTAACGGAGATTGAAAATACGCAGAAAGGACGTAAAATGAAGTACGAATTCTTCGACCGTAAATGGGATGCCACGAATAATACCTTGTTAACGACTTCCATCATAGGACCAAGAGAAGGAGATGAATTGGTTTCTTCCTTTGGACCCAAATTCAAAAACTTAGTGAAGGTAGGAGCAGGAAATTATGGCCACACCTTATTAAACGGTCATTTTGGCTTCACACCTAAAGAAAACCAATTCCAAGGTGTCTACATCAATCACGATGCAAACCGCAGAGGTCCTGTCAGTATGGGTAACTCTAGCCGTAATGAGAATGAAGCAAAAGTCTATAGTAAAACCTTTACAGGTAACTATTTCTTAGATGGTCAAATTAGCTTTAAGCGTACGGAAAATAATTATTACGGAAGACCTGAAGCAGAATTTGCCGTTCCTAATATAAAGGATTTGGAAATCGCCTACAATAAATTCAATTACTCAGGAAGCATTTCGAATTCAAAAAAGGATGTTAAATGGGATTACATTGCCACATCGGGTTTGACCTATTTGACCAACAATTATACGAGCAAAGAGTGGATTTGGGACAGTAAACTTCAAGGGATCTTACGCGTAACAGACAATTTCTCTGCTTATTTAACAGGGGAGATGAACATGTCGGAAAACACATTTGCTTTTGTGAATAACCGCAGGGAATTATACCGCGTTAAACCCACATTCTTATACAAGAATAACCGTTTAGCCGTTACAGGGGGATTGAATATTGTGAATGAGAAAGATGCGAGTATTTCATTGAATAAGACACGCTTGTTCCCGTTGTTGAAAGTTGACTTTAAACCTACCGACTTCCTGCATGTATTTGTTGGCTTAGGCGGAGAGACTTATTTTAATAGCTACAATCAATATACCAGTGAAAATAATTGGTTAGCACCACGTATAGCACCAAGCTTGCGTAATACGACGCAAAGCTCGAACATCTACGGTGGAATTAAAGGATCAAATGAGCGTAACCTCGATTTTGAATTGAAATTTGGCTATGCTGAATACAATAATTTAGCGATGTACTTGAATTCAACATCAGACCCATCGCATTTTGAAATGATTTATGCGAATACCAAAGTTGAAAAATCAGCGAAGGTGTTTAATATGTCAGGTCAAGTTAATTACCAGACCTTTGATAAAGTCTTGTCAATCTTGAAGTATGACTTTAATACGTATCAAGATATCGCATATGATCAGGCCGACTTGAGCACAATCGATGAACCTATTCATCGCCCGATGATGAATTTATCATTTACCAACTCGATTACCTTTAAAGATAAAATCATTGTATCTCCCGACTTATTCTATATTTCTGGATTATATAGCTTTGAAAAGTCGTTGACACCCAAGGCTGAACAATTGGATGATATCATTGATTTAAACTTGAAAGTGAATTATTTGATTACGAAGAAATTCAATATTTCTGTGAGTGCAAATAACTTGTTAGGCAAGAACTACCAACGCTATTTGAATTACACGAGCCAAGGACTTAATTATACTGTAGGGGTTGCCTACTCGTTTTAATGATGACAATAATGAATCCGATGATTGAGTTTATTGAGCATTTACTTTACACACACGATTGTGTTATCATTCCACATTTTGGAGGTTTTGTATTGAATACGCAAGATTTTCAATTAGATGATAAACAAGTCATTCATCCCAAAACTAAATGGGTTGCATTTAATGAACGTCTACAATCCGATGATGGATTATTAGCAACGAGTTGGGCAAAGGAAAAAGGAATTAGCCAGAAACAAGCATTCGCTGCAGTTCATCAATTTGGCCAATCATTATCAGCACAAATAAAAGCTGATAAACAATTCCAATTTGGGAATATAGGTGTTTTCCAGTTGAGTAAATCCGGCCGACTGCAATTTGAGCCAAACCAATTAATCAATTTTGATTTAAATCAATATGGTTTATTTCCTGTGGGAATTGGTCAAGCGAGAAAGAAACCTGTACTTCAAGAAAGTCCAGTGGAGAAGTCGGCAGTAGATATGCCAACCATACAACCCGTTGTAAAGCGCACGCGGCAAAATCAGTTTTACACCTATGTATTAATGGCATTTTTCTTTGGTGGAATTGCGGCGTATTACTTAACGGAGCCTAATTCGCGCTATGTGAATAGTTCATTTAGTCCGCTGACCATTCGAATTAAAAAATCAAAAGCACCACAAGCTCCGGCTAAGGATAAGGCTCAGGTTGAGATTAGTCAAAAAACTACAGTAACGGAAGCCCAAACGATTATTGATTCAGCAATTGATCAGCCAATATCAGGTGGGATTTATTTAGTGGCAGGAAGTTTCAAAACGGAGGCAAAGGCAGCCACTTGCCAAGCTGAATTGTTAGCCAAAGGCTTTGAGCATGTACAAATCATTGAAAAGAAAGCAGGTGAGGGGCATTATCGAGTGAGTGTAGGAGAGGTTGCTGATTTTGATGCGGGATATGCTGCGGCAGCACGATTAAAGACAGAAAAGAAATTAGATATTTGGGTTTACAAAAGATAAGATATGAGCATTAGCTATTCACAAAAAGACTTTGAGAAAAAGAATCAACGCAAAGCATTGGTCATCACCTTGCTGATTAATGCGGTGTTGTTTTTATTGATTTGGCAAGTTCAAATTTGGAATGAATCACCGTCGCCTAAAATTCCAAGCATGGAAGATGGCACGGCAGGTGAGATCACTTTTGAGCAGGAGCCACCTGCACCCGAGTCTCAATCCCAACAAGAAATTACAGAGACAACAGAAGCTGAGCAGGCAAACACTGTTCCGCCAATGACAAGCACGGTGGCGAGTCCTGTTACCGTTAAGCAAAGTCCTCCCGTTGTAGCAAAAGAGGAAAAGGAAGCTGAGCCCATCGTAGATTTAAATTTAACCATGGGTAAACGTTCTCCACGTGCTACAACTGGTGGAAATGGTTCAGGAACTGGCTCAGGAGTCGGTACAGGAAAAGGAACAGGCACTGGAGTTGGAGGTGGAGGTAATGGAAGCGGCTCAGGTGCAGGAAATGGAGAAGGAAAAATTGCACAAGATTGGACATTTGATACCAAATCATTGAATGGCATTGATAATGGTTCTGAAACAGGTGAAATCACTTTTTTTATTCGAATCAACGAGAAAGGAAATGTGACAGAGATTCGCATTGATCGTACAAACGTTAAGTTATCCTTGGCTGAACGCTATAAAAAATTAATCAAGAATGCACGTTTTTATCCAAAGAGTGATGGTATCAGTCGGGGAGCAAGCGGATTCAAAACGATTAAAATTGTGCCTACCAACTAATTATGACGCGTTTCGAAGAAGTCATCAACTTCTTGTATGCCCAATTGCCCGTGTTTCATCGGGAAGGTAAAAAGGCTTATAAACCCGGTTTAGGTAATATTGAGAATCTTGCTGCTCAATTAGGCAATCCGCAGGAAGCTTTTAAGTCTCTGCATATTGCGGGAACCAATGGGAAAGGGAGCAGTTCACATTTTATAGCCTCCATCTTACAGGAACATGGCTATAAAGTGGGGCTTTATACATCACCGCATCTAAAATCATTTACGGAGCGAATTAAAATCAACGGACAGGAAGTTGACAAACAATGGATTGTCGATTTCTTTGATCAAAATCAGCCATTATTGGCGTCGATACGTCCTAGTTTTTTTGAATGGACCGTTATCATGGCGTTTCAGTATTTCAAGGAACAAAAAGTTGATTTTGCCATCATTGAAACAGGCTTGGGTGGTCGCTTGGATTCAACCAACATCATCGACCCGCTTGGATGTTTGATTACAAATATCGGATATGATCATCAGGATATTTTAGGTGATAGCCTTGGGTTAATCGCAGCTGAAAAAGCAGGCATTATCAAAACAGGTAAACCCGTTTGCATAAGCGAAAAGCAGTCGGAGACCACCTCCATATTTCAGAAGAAAGCCAAACAGGAGCTAGCACCCATTCGATTTGCCTCGGATGAGGTAAAGATTCTCCATACTGAATTATCAAGCCAGGGAATTCAGTTGGAGCTAGCAACAAATACCTGGGGAAAATTTCAAGTTCAAAGTCCCTATGGCGGAATTTATCAAGCGAATAACGTTAGAGGCATTATAGCTTGGTGTGAACAATTGAATGATTTGGGAATTATTTCATTTGAATTAGCGAAAATACAGTCGGGCATTGCCGCATGCCGAAAAAATACAGCCTTGCGAGGACGATGGGAAGTGTATCAAGAAAATCCCTGGATTGTAGCAGATACGGGGCATAATGAGTCTGGCATTCGTCAAATATTGGCACAAGTTGCACATGATCAACCCAAGCATTTGACGATTATCTTGGGCATGGTTGCCGACAAAGACATAAATCGGGTATTGGCCTTATTCCCCAAAGATGCGTTTTATATATACACGGAGGCTAAAAATCCGCGGGCGTTAAAAGCGAAGGCACTAGAAGAAATGGCTAGTCGGCATGGCCTAACGGGAGGCGTGGCTGAAGATGTAAATCAAGCCATTCATGAGGCACGACAATCCGCGGCCGACTTTATTTTAATCACGGGCAGCACTTATTTAGTCGCTGAAATAGAAGAATTGAGTTTTGAGTAGACAGAAAACATACAAATATGAATGGGCGGAGCGATTAAAAAACGTCATTCAATCACCGAAGCCATTTTTTTCCGCTTGTCAAGGAAACTGGAATCAGACTTATTTTACTAATTCCAATAAGCTCGTGGTCGAATTAGGCTGCGGTCGGGGGGAATATACCAATGGATTAGGCCATTTATTTCCCAACATGAATTTCATTGGTGTGGACGTAAAGGGTGATCGTTTGGCGGCAGGTGGTCGGGAAGCGGATCGTTTGGGACTTTCCAATGTGGGATTCTTGCGCATTCAGATTCAGTTCATTGAAGATTTTTTTCTTCCGAATGAAATTGACGAAATCTGGATAACCTTTCCGGATCCAAGAATGAAAGATCGGGATGAGAAAAAGCGTTTGACTTTTCCATTCTACCTTGAAAAATACTTGAGATTACTGAAGCCTGATGGAATCATTCATTTAAAAACAGATTCTGAACCCTTCTTCGATTATTCGATGGAACAGTTTCGCGCGTATGGATTACCAATTTTGGCTGAAACAAAAAATCTATATGAATCCGAATGGAACGAGGACCATTTTGGGATCAAGACCCGTTTTGAGAAAATTTGGTTTGATAAAGGATTCTCAATCAATTATGCTCGGGTACAAAACAAAAAAGAGGCCTAAGCCTCTTTTTTGAAAATCAATATGCATTTGAAATTATCCAACGCGTGCGATCAAATCAGCTGCACGAGAAGAATAACCAAATTCGTTGTCATACCAACCAACAACTTTCACTAGGTTACCCATAGCAGTTGTTAATTTAGAATCCAAGATACAAGAGTGTTGGTTTCCGATGATATCGATCGAAACGATTTCGTCCGTTGTGAATTCTAAGATACCCTTCATTGGGCCATCAGCAGCAGCTTTTAAAGCAGCGTTGATTTCAGCAACAGTAGCATCTTTCTTCAATACAGCTGTAAAGTCAGTTACAGATCCGTCTGGAGTAGGAACACGCATGGCGTTTCCGTCCAATTTACCTTTCAAGTGTGGTAATACTAAACCAACAGCTTTCGCAGCACCTGTAGAAGTAGGGATGATTGAATAAGCAGCAGCACGAGAACGACGTAAGTCGGAGTGAGGAGCATCTTGTAAGTTCTGATCAGCTGTGTAAGCGTGAACAGTTGTCATGAAACCTTTTTCAATACCAAACGCGTCATCTAAAACCTTAGCCATTGGAGCTAAACAGTTAGTTGTACAAGAAGCGTTTGAGATAATTGTCATATCATCCGTTAATGTATCATCATTAACACCTAATACAACTGTAGGAATATCACCTTTAGCAGGAGCAGAGATGATTACTTTACGAGCACCAGCAGTTAAGTGTTGGCCAGCACCATCTTGATCGATAAAACGACCTGTTGATTCTAATACTACATCAATTCCTAAAGCACCCCAAGGTAATTGCTTTGGATCACGCTCAGCGAAAGCTTTAATTACGTGACCATTTACAGTAATGCTATCCGCATCAGAAGTAACAGTTCCGTTAAAACGTCCATGAACTGAATCGTACTTTAATAAATGTACTAAAGTAGCGTTATCAGTTAAATCATTGATAGCAACGATTTCTACATTTTCTTTTTCCAATAAACGACGGAAAGTAAGTCGACCGATGCGACCAAAACCATTAATGGCAACTTTAATTTTTTTCATTGAATGAATTAATTTGATTTCCTTAT
>JBEEOB010000133.1:0-49569 GCA_041191865.1 Bacteroidota bacterium | reverse complement strand
GTGTCAATCACGTAGCCTCAAGAGCTAGAAGAAAGAAAATCCTTAAGTTAGCGAAAGGATTTTACGGTCGCGGAAAAAACGTTTGGACTGTAGCAAAAAACAAAGTAGAGAAAGGTTTGCAGTATGCATACCGCGATCGTAAAGTTAAGAAAAGAGATTTTCGTGGACTTTGGATTCAACGTATCAATGCAGCTGCTCGCCAAGAAGGTATGTCTTATTCAGCTTTCATGGGTAAATATAATAAGTCTGGTATGGCTTTAAACCGTAAGGTATTAGCTGATTTAGCAATGAATCACCCAGAAGCTTTCAAAGCGGTTATCAAAAAACTTGCTTAGTTAGTAAATGAAAGTCCCGATTTATTCGGGACTTTTTTTTTATCCCCTATCTTTGTTATCAATTCGTATAACATTGAAAAAGCCTATTTACTTCGATTATGCTTCTACCACTCCGGTACATCCGGATGTGTTGAATGCAATGATGCCTTATTTTTCGGAAGAATTCGGGAATGCGGGTTCTAGTCAACATTATTATGGTTGGGCTGCCGATGAGGCTGTTGAATCAGCTCGTAAGAAAATAGCTGCGTATTTTGGTGTTCATGCTCGCCAACTCATTTTTACGTCAGGCGCTTCAGAATCTAATAATTTAGCCATTCAGGGTTATCTAACTAATAAACAGCCAGGACACTTAATTACATCTGTTATTGAGCATAAGGCTGTACTTCAAATTTTTCAACAGTTGGAAGCTCATGGTTGGGCTGTTACCTATCTGCAACCAAACGAATCTGGTCATATTGAAGTTTCGTCAGTTAAGAAGGCCATTCGAACTGATACGGTTTTGATTTCGTTGATGATGGTCAATAATGAAACGGGCCAAGTGACAGATTTTCTAGCCATCACTAAACTTTGTAGAGAAGTTGGTATATGTTTTCATTCCGACGCGACACAAGCACTTGGTAAGATTGACTTAGCGGGTGTTTCATTATTACCTGATATGATTAGTTTCTCGGGCCACAAAATTTACGGACCCAAGGGTATTGGCGGATTATTACTTAATTCATCGGCAAATTTAAGTCCGCTAATGTTCGGTGGTGGACAAGAACGAGGAATGCGTCCAGGAACTGTGGCGGTCCAACAGGTTGTTGGGCTATCTGCATGTTTTGATTTAATGATAGAATTAACGGGTTCAATATCTCGGATTCAAATTTACAAGGACAAATTACTTGATAATTTACGTTCGGATTATGTGCTTAATTCTACTAACCAGTCGGTTGCCCATATTATTAGCCTTTCAATCCCTAACATGGATTGGGAAGAATTGTATCGAAAAATCCCTTTAATTGCCGTATCCAATGGTTCCGCATGCAATGCTAAATCCCAATTGCCTTCTCATGTTATGAAAGCTCTAGGACACACGGATTCGTTGGCTTTAGCCACCATTCGGATTTCTTTGAGTTATTTAACGCAGGAATCTGATATTGATTTTTTAATTGATTACCTGAACAGTCAATTGTCCCATAGATGAAAGAATTATTAGTCATTCTGGCGAAGCTGGAAATATTGCTGAAAAGTGGAGATTCCATTGCTTTAGCAACGGTGGTACACGTGGATGGTTCTGCTTATCGTAGACCTGGAGCTCGCATGTTAATAGATTCACAGGGTAATTGGTGGGGAGGAATTAGTGGTGGATGTTTGGAAGGAGATTTGTTGAAGAAGGCTCAATTAGCCATGTTTCAGCAATCCATCAAACGAATCACTTACGATACGCGTGAAGATGATCCTTTCCAACTTGGCGTGGGATTGGGTTGCAAGGGACTTATTGAAATTGTCATTGATCCAATTCGAGAAAATATTGCATTAGTAAAAGCGTTGCTCGAGAATCAAATTAAATCAGGATTACCTGGATTTATTCGATCTCAGTGGAAGAATAATGCATTGACAATCGATTCTAGTGAATTTGGTCCAGCGGGTTGGGATGAAGGACTTCTGCAATTTACAGAGTATTTGCCAGCGAGAACACGGATATGGGTTATTGGAAATCAATTTGATGCAGGCAGTTTAATCGAATTGTGTTTGAATTTGGCCTGGGAGGTGCATTGGGTTGGTAATACAGCAAAAATGAGAAAAGATCTTCAAGATCGCGTGCATGCGTATTATGATTGGGAGGCTGTTGCGGGATTAAAATCAAGTGATTGTCTTGTCTTCATGACACATGATTTTGATCGAGATGTTCAATTCATTAATCAATACGTTCGAGATTGTTCATTTCAATACATAGGAATATTAGGCCCGAGCAAACGATTCGAACAATTGGAAAAACAATTAAGCTGTCAACTTGTTTCTGATATATCGAGTCCGGTCGGTTTGGATATTGGTGCGGAAGGACCTGAACAAATAGCAATTGCTGTGGTAGCCGAGATTTTGGCTGTTCAAAATAAGCGGGATGGTCAGCGATTAAAATATAGATTAACAACAATTCATTAAGATGAGCCAAATTAATAGCCTAAGACAACAAATTAAACCTTATCAACAAGCCCTATACGAGCATCCAATTAATTCATTTATTAAATCACAAGCTGATTTGGCTGTATTCATGCAGCATCATGTTTTTGCTGTTTGGGATTTTATGTCGCTTGTTAAAAAGCTCCAAGCTGAATTTACATGTGTTTCACAGCCTTGGGTTCCCAAGGGATCCGCTGAAGTACGATTCTTAATAAATGAGATTGTATTAGGTGAGGAATCGGATGTGGACCAACACGGAGTTATCATTAGTCACTTTGAATTGTATTTGCGGGCCATGAATGAACTTTCGATTGAGGCCTCTCCTATTTTAAATCAGTTATTACAAGCAAGGTCAATCGATGAGATACTACAAAAAATAGCTGACGCTTCTTTGGATCCATCAATCAAAGATTTTTTACGTTTTACATTTGAGTCCATTGCAAATCGCCCCATCGAAGAAATCGCTGCCATATTTACGTTTGGCCGGGAAGATTTGATTCCAGGAATGTTCCAATTGATTGTGGATCAGTTAAAGCAAGATTCACCTGAGCAAGTTGAAACATTGGTTTATTACCTGGAAAGACACATTGAGGTGGATGGCGATCATCATAGTCAATTGGCTTACCGGATGATGGAGGAATTATGTGGAAACGATGCTGATAAATGGCAAGGTGCTACCAATGCTGCCATTGAATCCTTACAAGTTCGGAAAGTTTTGTGGGACGGGATTGTTAAGAGCCAAGAGTTAAGAACTAAGAGTTAAGAACTAAGAGTTAAGAACTAAGAGTTAAGAACTAAGAGTTAAGAACTAAGAGTTAAGAACTAAGAGTTAAGAACTAAGAGTTAAGAACTAAGAGTTAAGAGCCGAGAGGTAATAATTTATTGATATGACAAAAAAAGCCCGACCTAAACAGGTCGGGCTTTTAATTTTATGAGGTAATTATTTTACTTCTTCGAATGAGACATCTTCTGCCCCACCATCTGAAGCTGAATCTGTTGGTTGTGCACCTTCACCACCTTCTGTTGCGCCTGCAGCGTACATTTCTTGTGAAGCAGCTGTCCAAGCCGTATTCAATTTTTCAAGACCTGTGTCGATCGCCGCTAAATCTTGTGAAGCGTGTGCAGCTTTCAATTCAGTTAATGCTTCTTCGATAGCCGTTTTGTTACCTTCTGATAATTTCTCGCCATATTCTTTCAATTGCTTGTCAGATTGGAAAATTAAAGCATCCGCTTGATTGATTTTCTCTACACGCTCTTTTTCTAATTTATCAGAAGCTTCATTTGCTTTCGCTTCATTACGCATTTTCTCGATATCCTCATCAGTCAAGCCGCTTGAAGCTTCGATGCGAATTTTTTGCTCTTTGCCCGTGCCTTTATCTTTTGCCGAAACGTTCAAGATACCATTGGCATCAATGTCAAATGTAACTTCAATTTGAGGTACACCACGTTGTGCTGGTGGCAATCCATCTAAGTGGAAACGACCTAATGAACGGTTATCTTTCGCCATGGGACGCTCACCTTGTAGCACATTAAGTTCTACAGATGGTTGGTTATCAGCAGCTGTCGAGAATGTTTCTGACTTTTTCGTAGGAATCGTAGTATTCGCCTCAATCAATTTGGTGAATACACCACCCATCGTTTCAATACCTAAGGATAATGGAGTCACGTCTAACAATAGAACGTCCTTCACCTCTCCTGTAAGTACACCACCTTGAATTGCAGCACCAATCGCAACAACCTCATCTGGGTTAACCCCTTTTGAAGGCTTCTTACCAAAGAATTTCTCTACTTCCTCTTGGATACGTGGAATACGTGTTGATCCACCTACTAAGATTACTTCATCAATATCTGCATTTGTGTAACCGGCGTTTTTCATCGCACGTTTACAAGGCTCCAAAGTACGTTGAATAAGGCTGTCAGCCAATTGCTCGAACTTAGCACGTGATAATGAACGAACTAAGTGTTTTGGAATTCCGTCAACTGGCATAATGTATGGCAAGTTGATTTCTGTAGATGCTCCAGAACTCAATTCAATTTTTGCTTTCTCTGCTGCTTCTTTCAAACGTTGTAAAGCCATTGGATCTTTACGCAAATCGATATTTTCATCCGCAATAAATTCCTCAGCTAACCAGTTGATGATTACTTGGTCAAAGTCATCTCCACCTAAGTGCGTATCACCGTCAGTAGATTTTACTTCAAATACGCCATCGCCTAATTCAAGTACCGATACGTCAAACGTACCACCACCTAAATCGAATACGGCAATTTTCATATCCTTACCACCCTTGTCCACACCATAGGCTAATGCTGCTGCTGTAGGTTCATTGATGATACGCTTAACTTCTAAGCCTGCAATTTGACCAGCTTCTTTTGTTGCTTGACGTTCCGCATCATTAAAATAAGCAGGAACCGTGATAACAGCTTCGGTAACTGTTTGACCGATATAATCTTCAGCCGTTTGCTTCATTTTAGTTAAAATCTGCGCTGAGATTTCTTGAGGCGTATATAAACGATCACCGATGCGAACTCGTGGTGTATCGTTATTTCCTTGTTCTACTTGATAAGATATAGTCTTTAATTCTGAACTTACTTCAGAAAACTTTTTCCCCATAAAACGCTTTACAGATGAAATCGTATTTTGAGGATTAGTAATGGCTTGTCTTTTGGCAGGATCCCCCACTTTACGCTCGCCATTTTCCAAAAATGCAACAATGGATGGAGTCGTTCTTCTACCTTCTGAGTTCGCGATAACCACTGCCTCATTTCCTTCCATAACCGCCACACATGAGTTGGTGGTACCTAAGTCAATTCCAATAATTTTTCCCATGATATTTTTAATTATTTTTTCTCCCTTTTATACAAGGATAATGCCATAGGGTTGTCATCTGACAGTTTATGACATATTGTCACGATTAAATATAATTCGATTAATTTCGTCAGTAAATAGGGCTTTGATGTATCTTTACGAATCTAAAAGCGAACAAAATGTCAACAGCAACTGATTTTACTTGGGTAGAGGGTTCAGAGCCACATCGTCAACGTACGCGCGAAATCATTAAGAAACATCCAGAGGTAAAAAAGTTAATTGGGAAGAATCCAATGACTTTTTTATGGATTATCGTTTGCGTAAGTATGCAAATAGCTATTGCCTATTATTTAAAGGATGCTTCTTGGGCTTGGATTGTTGGGGCCGCTTGGTTGGTTGGCGCTTTTCCCACACATACCTTATTTGTCTGTATTCATGAATCCGCTCACAATTTGATTTTCAAAAAGAATTGGATGAACGTTGCGGCTGGTATCATCGCTAATTTTCCTTCTTTGGCCCCTACAGCCATATCTTTTAAAAATTACCACTTGAAGCATCATGCTTTTCAAGGTGTACATGAATTAGATGCCGATTTGCCTGATTATTGGGAAGCAAAATTGATTAATAACTATTTTATTGGTAAAGTACTTTGGTTGATGCTTTATCCTTTTTTTCAAGGTTTCCGTACGATTCGTTGTATCGAGTTAGCTGTTTTTGATCGTGGTGTCATTATGAATATCATCGCGCAATTAGCGTTTGATTTTGCCATTGTCTATTTCTGGGGCTGGCCGGCATTGGCCTATCTTGGCCTAAGTTTTTTATTCTCGGTGGGTTTACATCCGCTGGGAGCTCGTTGGATTCAAGAGCACTATTTAGTATTAGATAAGAATCAAGAAACGTATAGTTATTACGGCCCATTAAATGGCGTCAATATGAATGTAGGTTATCACAATGAACACCATGATATGCCCTCTGTTCCTTGGAATAATTTACCCAAATTGAAATCGGCAGCTCCTGAGTTTTACGAAAACTTGAAGTATCATACCTCATTTGTGAAGCTTCTGTTTACTTTTATCTTCTCGCAAGAAATTGGACTATATTCCCGCATCGCACGTAAGGAACGAGCTGGGGTTCCCTTAAACGACCGGTCTACGCCCGATATCGATATGGTATAAAAAGAAAGGTCAGCTGTTAGGCTGACCTTTCTTTTTTAGATAGCTTGTTGGCTATTCGCCGCAATGGTATACGGGATCCCTTTTACTTTAAGCGTTATCGGTGTCCCTGATAGATTCGCTATTTCAATTCCTTGTTTATGAATTTTGATAGCCAATTGATTCGCGCGGAAGTTAATTTTGAATGCATATTCGTCCCATTGTTTGGGTAGGAAGGGTTCGAAGTTCAATTGATGGTCTTGAATGGTCATTCCTCCAAATCCCTTAACAATCGACATCCAAGTACCTGCCATACTTGTTATGTGGCAGCCATCTTCTGTATCATTGTTATAATCATCCAAATCCAATCGCGCTGCGCGTGTATAGAATTCATAGGACTTATCTTCTTTCCCTAATTTGGCAGCTAATATATTATGAACGCAAGGACTCAATGAAGATTCATGAACCGTTAATGGCTCATAAAAGTCATAATTCCGTTCGATTTCCTCTTTTGTAAAGTCACTTTCGAAGAAATACATACCTTGTAAGACGTCCGCTTGTTTGATATAGCATGAACGCAAAATGCGATCCCATGACCAATTTTGGTTGATAGGTCGCTGACCTGCTGGAATGGAATCTACAGGTGCTATCACTTTGTCTAAAAATCCATCTTGCTGCAAGTAAATGCCACGTTTCTCATCACGCGGGTAATACATGTTTTGAATGATGTGATTGAATTGCTCAATTTCAGTCGACGCAAATTTTGTCTTTTCTAATTTTGCTTTCGCTTCTGCTGGATAATTTGCTTGAATCTCATTTAAGACTTCAAGTGTATATTTCAAACACCAAACGGCAAAGTAATTGGTGTAGAAATTATTATTTACATTGTTTTCGTACTCATTTGGGCCAGTTACGCCGAGCATAACATACTTTTGTAGGTTTTCCGACCAGTTGACACGTTGTGCCCAGAAACGCGAAATACCAATTAATACTTCCCAACCATAATCAACAAGGTGTTTACGGTCATTCGTATAGTCCACATAATCTTTGATGGCATAAGCAATTGCTCCATTGCGGTGGATTTCTTCAAAAGTAATTTCCCATTCATTGTGGCACTCCTCTCCGTTCATGGTTACCATCGGATATAATGCAGCACCTTGGTTAAAACCTAATTTCCCAGCATTTTCAATAGCTCGGTCGAGTTGTTTCCAACGGTAAATCAATAGATTTTTTGAAACCTCTTGTGGCGCCGTTGACAAATAGAAAGGGATGCAATAGGCTTCTGTATCCCAATAGGTAGAACCGCCGTATTTCTCTCCTGTAAAGCCTTTTGGACCAATGTTTAATCTATCGTCTGCGCCCGTATAGGTTTGATTTAATTGAAATATATTGAAACGAATACCCTGTTGGGCCGAAACATCTCCTTTAATAATAATATCATTGATCGCCCACTTGGAAGCCCATGCGCTGGCTTGTTCTGCTAGCATTTGATCAAATCCTTTTTGGCTAATTTTACTTAAGTAATTTTGAGCACGTGTTAGTAATTCCTGTGTTGGATGATTCTCAGAACTCAAATTTACAGCGTACTTAAAGATTGTAAGCGTATCTCCTTCGTTTACAGCAATTTGATAATTCAATTCGCTGTATTTTTCGCGCATTTTTGATTGACTCTCAGCCTGATAAGCTTGTCCATTAACGTGTATTTGAACTTGTTGGCCTGTAAGCACCTCAAATCCCGTCTTCTTCGTTTTTGACCAAACATAAGATGTATGTCCAGAAGCACCTACTTGAACCTCATCCCAAAACTTTTCATCGTAATTGGAATCTTTGTTTTTTATATCGCCATCGATGAAGGCTTTCACTTGAATCGAACCTGAAAAGTTTAAGGCTTTAATGCTATATGAAATAGCCCCAGATTCATCATCTGCCATGCTATTCAGACGAATAGATTTGATTTCAAGGGTTTTACCTGATTTTAAGGCGATTGTACATGTACGAAGAATGTAACCATCCTTCATATTTAATTCCCGATAAAATGCAGAAATAGTACTTTGGTGAAGGTCTACAATTTCATCTCCAATTTTAATCTCTAGTCCATTCCAATTCGCTGCATTTAATACTTTGGCAAAATACTCTGGATATCCATTTTTCCACCAACCTACTCGTGTTTTATCTGGATAATAAACGCCAGCAACATAATTTCCTTGTAACGTTTTTCCTGTGTATGTTTCTTCAAATGAGCCTCTTTGCCCCATGCGGCCATTTCCTAAAGAAAATATGGACTCAGTGATTTCATTAAATTCAGGATGGAATTGATCTTCGATGATCTTCCATTCGTCTAATTTTAAGTATTGTTTCATGGGGCTTTTAGGTAATTAATTGAATCAATTACAAAAATAGAATTTTGTCTCTTTTTGTAAATTCTGTGCTACGCTGTTTCTTAAAATTGTAATAATTCAGCTGCATTTACTCCTATGAAATTTGGAATGATTTTATCTGCCAAAAATAAGGTTGAAGCATCTCCTATTCCGATAGCTTTCATTTGACCTGCTTTCGCAGCCTCTACCCCTGCTTGCGCATCCTCAAATACGATACACGATTCAGGTGCTAAGCCTAATCCTTCAGCTCCTTTTAAGAAGACTTCTGGGTCGGGTTTGCTTTTGCTAACTTTATTTCCATCGATGATTAAATCAAACCAAGAAATTAACTTCGTTTTTTCTAAGATGATTTCAGCATTTTTACTGGCAGAACCTAAAGCAATTTTATAGCCTAAGGACTTTATCTGTTCTAAAAATTCTAAAACACCTGGTAAAATCTCACTTGGATTCATGTTGGAGATTAATCGTAAATAATCTTCGTTTTTCTCAATTAGCCAAGCTGCTTTTTCTTCTTGGGTGGCAGTATAATTTGCCCAATCTAAAATCTTATTTAGTGATTCAACGCGTGAAACCCCTTTTAGTTGTTCGTTTTGTTCCTCTGTTAATTCATAGCCAAATTGTTTTCCCAAGTTTTTCCATGCTTGAAAGTGATAAATCGCTGTATCAACGAGAACTCCGTCTAGATCAAAGAGGCATGCCTTGTACATCATTTGTTTTAAAATTTAGCTTTTTCTGTATAAATTGAAGTATCAAAATTATTACATTTACAGCTGCCAAGAAAGCCTTTTTTGCTGTGCTATGGTGTTTATTTTAATATATGCGCAAATTATCTTCTATTCTTATTTCTGTTCTAACGCTGCTTTGTGTTACAACGACTTTGTACTCCCAATCGCCTATGTCTGTTAAAGCCACTTCAGAAAAATTTGTTGTTTATCAAATGATGTTTCACCTGTGGGGGAACAAACAAACGGAGTTGGTTCGTAATGGATCATATCAAACCAACGGGGTTACAAAATTCAAAGATGTTTCCGATGTTGCTTTGAAAGCGCTTAAAAATAAAGGAATCACCCACGTATATGCAACGGGATTAATTGAGCATGCAACGATGGAGAATTTCGCCGCATTTGGTTCTCCTATCGATCATCCATCCGTTGTGAAAGGTCGGGCGGGTTCACCTTTTGCGATTAAAGATTATTATGATGTTAATCCATTTCTGGCGGATGAACCAGCGAAACGCATGGAAGAATTCAAAGCGATGTTGAAACGATTCCACGCGAATGACTTAAAACTCGTTATCGATTTTGTACCTAATCATTTGGCTCGTCAATATTCATCTGATCAAAAGCCACAAGGAGTGATCGATTTTGGTGTCAATGATAATAAACACGTTGCGTTTGATGTCAATAATAACTTTTATTATTTGCCAGGAACTCAATTTTCCGTACCAGAGGGAGTTCATCCTCCTGTTCCGGTAAATATTCCATACATCGAAATACCTGCCAAAGTAAGTGGTAACAATGTTTTTTCACCACAACCTTCCATCAATGATTGGTTTGAAACAGTGAAGTTGAATTACGGCGTCGACTACCAAAATGGAAATCAAAATCATTTTGACCCCATTCCCAATACTTGGCTGAAAATGCATGAAGTTCTCTCTTATTGGACTGACTTAGGAGTTGATGGATTTCGTTGTGATATGGCTGAAATGGTACCCGTAGAGTTTTGGACTTATGCGATTGGTAAAATCAAACAGCAGAATCCTACAATTATCTTCATTGCAGAGATTTACCAACCTGATCGTTATCGGGACTATATTTTCAAGGGTGGTTTTGACTATCTATATGATAAAGTAGGTTTGTATGACGGTGTACGCCGATTAATGCAACAAAAACCGGAAGCAACTTGTGCCGATATTACACGTGTTTGGCAGCATGAATCAGGTGATTTTGCGAATCATATGTTACGTTTTCTAGAGAACCATGATGAACATCGCTTGAATACGCCTGCATTTGCGGCAAATAATTTTTGGTCCACAATACCGGGAATGGTTGTTACAGCGTGTTTGCATGACGGTCCTTTGATGATTTACATGGGGCAGGAATTTGGTGAAAAAGCGAATGAAATTGAAGGTTATAACGAAGCGGATGATCGTAGTTCGATGTTTGATTTTTGGCGTGTGGAAACACACCAACGCTGGATGAATGGAGGAAAATTTGATGGTGGCCAATTGACTGGTGATGAAATACTTGTCGATGCATTTTATCAGGATTTATTTAAACGAATTTCTACTACGGAAGCAATTTTGAAAGGTGCATTTTTTGATTTACAATATGCGCAATTGGACAGCTATCCAAGTAAAAAGGTATATGCATTTTTACGCTATACGGGAAAAGATCGGCTGTTGATTATAGCTAATTTTGATGCCCATCAGATGCAAACTTTTGATATCCAATTGCCTCAACTCGCTAAAGATATGATGGGGATTAAAGATGTTAAATTACAATTGCAACATGCTTATATTCCGCCTCATACATCGGAAAAGGCTCAAGTAAAAGGAAATACGATATCTATTCCTGCCAATAGTGCTTTATTTATTAAACTCTAAACCATGAAAAGTTTTACAAAACCTAAATTATCCATTTCTCAAATTATCAACATGAGTGTTGGATTCCTAGGAATTCAATTTGGCTTTGCTTTACAGAATGGAAATGCATCTCGTATTCTTCAAAGCTTTGGGGCTGATGTAGAACAATTGTCTTGGTTCTGGTTGGCCGCACCCTTAACAGGTATGATCATTCAACCCATTATTGGTTTTTATTCGGATCGTACTTGGAATTTTTTAGGCCGCAGGAAACCTTTCTTTTTAACAGGTGCAATTTTAGCTGCCTCTGCTCTATTCTTTTTTCCCCATGCGGGAGCATTAGCAGGATTCTTGCCTCCTATGATTGTAGGTGCTGGAATTTTGATGTTGATGGATGCTTCTTTCAACGTTTCTATGGAGCCTTTTCGAGCATTGGTGGCCGATAATTTGCCTGATGAGCAGAGTACTTTAGGTTTCTCCGTTCAGACGTTTTTAATTGGAATCGGAGCTGTTGTCGGGTCATGGTTACCCTATATTTTTGGGGAATGGGCAGGAATCGCAAAAGATGCAGCTCCAGGTCAAATTCCAGACAATGTGGTATATTCATTTTATGTGGGAGGAACGGTATTCTTAATTGCGATTCTATGGACCATTTTAACAACGAAGGAATACTCTCCTACTGAAAGGGAGTCGATGGGGTTCCAAGAAGAGGGGAAAGATGATACGTTGATTTCCGTATTTCGTTACATCAAAGAAATGCCAAATACGATGCGCCAATTGGGTTTGGTGCAATTTTTCTCCTGGTTTGGCCTTTTCTCGATGTGGGTATTTTCAACGCCTGCTATTGCGCATCATGTGTATGGTGTGGCATCCGATGACCATAGTTCAACGACCTTTCAAGATGCGGCCAATTGGGTGGGTATCATTTTCGGTGTTTACAGTGGTGTTTCGGCTATATATGCTGCCTTTTTGCCTCAAATCGCTCGAAGAATTGGGAATAAGGCAACGCATGCTGTTTCGCTCGTTGCTGGTGGATTGGGTTTAATCTCGATTTATTTTATTTCAGATCCAACGATGTTGATTTTTAGTATGGTTGGCGTTGGCATGGCCTGGGCAAGTATTTTAGCGATGCCTTATGCGATTCTTGCAGGTTCCATTCCATTGGCTAAAATGGGTGTTTATATGGGGATTTTTAATTTCTTCATCACTATCCCACAAATTGTCAATGGTATCATCGGTGGTTCCATCGTGAAATATCTGTATGGAGGTGAAGCCATCTATGCCATTGTGATGGCCGGTGTATTTTTCTTGATGGGAGCTGTAAGCGTATTATGGATCAAAGAAAAATAGTCCTTTGGGGTTTATTAGTATGTTTTTCGTCAGCCTTTGGTCAAAAGCCAACTTTAGTCGAGATTGGTAAACGTTTTATCGCTAAGCCTTATCAGGCCAATATGCTTTCAAATGCTAATCCAGAAGTTCTGATCACTTCACTTGAGGCATTTGATTGTGTGACTTTTTTAGAAAACAGTTTAGCGTTTAAATATGCGGACGGGGATGATTCATTGTATCCCAAAGCTTTGAAACATGTCCGTTATGCAGGGGATTCTGTACAATATGAGAAGCGCTATCATTATTTTACAGATGCGATGCAATCATTAGCATTCCCTTTGATTATCGATTCCGCACACGCGACAAAGCTTAGAAAAGATTTTTCATTTCTGTCAACTTTCCTCCAAAAGAAGTTGCCTATTTCTGTTGATTTAAATCTTTTAGCGAATCGGGAACGTTCTTTGGCGAGTAGAACATTTCAATATACGGCTGTTACTCATGTGCCATCATTACTTCCTTTAATACAATCAGGTGATTTAGTTGGTTTCGTTACCTCAAATCCACATTTGGATTTCCTACATACAGGAATGCTCGTCCGACAAGGGTACATGATTCATTTGTTGCACGCTTCCCAAGACAAAAAACAAGTAGTTCTTTCAGAAGAAAGTTTGCAAGTCTACCTAAAATCACATCCTAAATTTATTGGAATATGTGTTTTTAGGCCTATTTTTAAAGAATGAAAAAATACGACTTTAGTCAGGTCATCGACCGAAAAAATACATACAGTTTCAAATGGGATAACCTAAGCTATGGCGAAAAGGATATCTTACCTATGCCTGTGGCTGATATGGATTTTCCCGTAGCGGAAGAAATTTTAGCAGCCATCGATCGGATTACAGCGCATAAAATATTAGGTTATTCGATTGTTCCTGAATCGTTACAAATAGCGGCGCAAAAGAAAATTGCCAAAGATTATGGATGGGAAACGGAACTAGCCTGGCAAGTATGGATTCCGGGTATCGTACCTGGCATTACAGCCGCTTGTGCTGCATTTTCGTCACCTCAAGATGGTATATTAACGGCTGTTCCCGTTTATCATCCCTTTCATTTAGTTGCTGGTTGGCTAGGGCATCCGTTGCATACATTTCAAATGATTGAAAAAGAAGGTCGCTGGACATTTGATTTTCAGGATTTTGAACGTGCATTGCAAAAAGGTCCTAAAGTGTTTCTTTTTTGTAATCCGCATAATCCAGGAGGAACCGTTTTTTCTCCTCAAGAAATAGCCCGGATAAAAGAATTGTGTCAGCAATACGATTGTAGAATTATTTCCGATGAGATTCACGCAGATTTGATCATCGATCCCCAGGTTAAACATACTTGTATTCAAAGCGAAATTTCATTTTTTGCAACATCAAAAGCTTATAATACGGCTGGATTAGGTGGTGCGGTAGCCATTATTCCGGATGCCGAAACGCGTTTTGCATTTCAAAAGAAGACTTTTGGATTTTTCCCAATGCTTTCCCGACACAGCATTGAAGTAATGTTGGCAACCTATGCCATGCCATCCGATTGGATAGACGCGCTTCTACCCTATTTACGAAATAATCACGCGTTATTGTTGGCTCGAATGAATCAAATGCCTGGAATTAAGATGCTTCCTTTAGAGGCAACTTATTTAGCCTGGATTGGTTTCGATTCGCGAATGCATGGTGACCTACAAAAGCGTTTATTTGATGCAGGCCTACATGTCTTACGCGGTGATCAGTTTTTGGGTGGCGATTTTGTTCGATTAAATTTTGCATGCCCAGAAGTTCAATTAATGAAAGCAATTGAAATTATAGAAGGTGTTGTACATGCGGCTCGTTAAAGCTTTGCTTTTTTTGCTTTTGCTTGTAACCTTGGGTGGTCTTTTTGTGTACATAGAAGATTGGGATGATGAATCGGTCCCTGTAACTATTCTGGATCAAATGGCGTTCGATGGTCAAGCCGATTCCTTGCAACACAAGGAGGTGCTTGATTCTCTTTTGAATGAACGGCCAGTACCGATGAATGCCTTATTCGAGGACTATGAGGCTAAAGTTGTGAGCGATACGCTAATTTTTTCGAAGAGTAATCAAATCTTAGGTAGATATCCATTGAGCCAACTGAAAATTAAGCAAGTGATCTTGGCAGATTTAAATGAAGATGCTATACCTGAGTGTTGGATTTTAGGGCTTAAGCCCAGTAAACGGGTAGAAATATTTGCATTAACGATTCAATCAGGGCATATCAAACGGATAAATTTTCCTATCTTGAAAGGTCGTCAGGCGTTTGGCTATCGTGGAGAAGATTCCTTGTTTTTGGATAAATCTACCTTAGCCCGACAATTCAAATTTGCAGATGACCCTTATGCCGAAATGGAAACGGGACATCGCGTTTGTTATTATCAGTTTGGTAAGGACCAAAGCTTTATATTAAAGAAAACATTAGACCTATAAATAGTATGAAACCTAATTTACGCTCCCAACAATGGTTTGGAAAAACTGGCAAGGATGGATTTATTTATCGTGCCTGGATGAAGAATCAAGGTATTCCAGATGATTATTTTCAAGGTAAACCAGTCATTGGTATTTGTAATACATGGTCTGAATTAACGCCATGTAATGCACATTTTCGGGAATTAGCGGAATTTGTCAAAAAGGGTATCATCGAGGCGGGTGGTTTTCCAGTAGAGTTTCCTGTCATGTCATTGGGCGAAACTTTGATTAAGCCTACAGCCATGCTTTACCGTAATTTGGCGAGTATGGATGTGGAGGAATCGATTCGAGCCAATCCCATCGATGGTGTTGTTTTGATGTGTGGTTGTGATAAAACAACTCCCTCATTAGTTATGGGGGCGTGTAGTGTTGATTTGCCTACATTGGTGATCTCAGGTGGTCCCATGATGAAGGGAAAGTTTAAAGGGAAGGAAATTGGTACATCTGATGTTTGGCGATTTGCGGAAGCGTATAAGCTGGGGGAACTTTCACAAAAGGAATTTATTGAAGCAGAAGCATGTATGGCGCGTACACCTGGCCATTGTGCTGTGATGGGAACCGCTTCCACAATGGCTACGATGGTAGAGGCTTTAGGCTTGAGTTTACCCCAAAATGCAGCTATTCCAGCAGCAGATGTTCGTAGAAAAGTTTTGGCACAGCATTCTGGCCGACGCATCGTAGAAATGGTGAATGAAGACTTAAAAATGTCTCAAGTATTGACCCGACAAGCCTTTGAAAATGCAATTCGCGTGAATGCTGCCACAGGAGGTTCAACCAATTTTGTTATCCACTTATTAGCAATTGCGGGTCGGATCGGCGTGGATTTACATTTAGATGATTTTGATAAATTCTCTTTGAATATTCCATTATTAGCGAATATTCAGCCTTCAGGAGCTCATTTTATGGAGGATTTATACTATGCAGGCGGATTGCCGGCATTAATGAATCAAATGAAAGAGCATTTGCATACTTCCAGCATTACAGTGAACGGAAAAACGGTTGGTGAGAACATTACAGATACGCCAATTTATGATGCAACTATCATATCCACGTTTGATGCACCATTCAAACCAGATTCGGGTATTGCAGTGGTTCGCGGTAATTTAGCTCCACAAGGCGCTGTTTTAAAGCCTTCTGCAGCGTCACCTGAATTATTTAAGCATCGAGGGAAAGCCGTTGTATTTGAAAATATTGAGGATTATCATGCTCGTATTGATTCACCAGAATTAGATATTGATGAAAATTCCGTGATGGTCTTAAAGAATGTAGGTCCCAAAGGATATCCAGGTATGGCTGAAGTGGGTAATATGGGTATCCCTAAAAAATTACTTGAAAAAGGCGTTAAAGATATGGTGCGTATCTCCGACGGTCGTATGAGCGGAACAGGCTTTGGAACGGTTGTATTGCATATTTCTCCTGAATCTGCCGCAGGAGGACCTTTGAATTGGGTACAGAATGGGGATTATATTTCCTTGGATGTAGAGAACCGATCAATAAATTGGGAAGTTTCGGAAGATGAGTTAGCTGCGCGTAAATTAGCTCAACCTTTTACACCTCCCTCGATGCCACGTGGCTATGTAGGTTTATTTATTGATCATGTGGAACAAGCAGATCAAGGTGCCGATTTTGATTTCTTGAAAGGGGGTTCTGGTTCTATTGTAACTAGAGATTCGCATTAATGAAAAAGTTTGTTATCACAGGTGCCGGTCAAGGAATTGGCTTCGAATTGGTCAAACAATTGTTGGGCCAAGGGCATTTTGTGATATGGAACGAAATTGATTCTCTTGTATTTGACCAAGCAAGTAAAAGTTTAAATTCACTGGGATTACATCAGTTTGTTGGCCTTCATGCAGATGCCGCGTCTGAGGATTTCTTACAAGAATTAATGCTAGTCTTAGATTCGAGCCCAGGAGATTTAAGTGGTGTAGTTTGCAATGCGGGTATTACTACTTTTGGTGACTTTTGGACTTATTCAAAAGCGTCCATGGATCAGATTTTGCGGGTCAATCTAGTAGGTACCTTCTTCTTGATTCAATTGGTTGCTCGTTACTATAAAGAAAGAAAACAATCGGGTTCGATTGTTGTCATGTCGTCCGTGACGGGTCATCAAGCGCATCCTGATTTAGCAGCTTATGGGATGACAAAAGCTGCTTTAAATCAATTGGTTCAGAATTTAGTCATTGATTTATCTCCCCATCAGATTCGAATAAATGCTATTTCTCCAGGAGCGACGATTACGGAGCGTACATCCCAAAATAAAGAATATCAATCTGATTGGGCTGAAATTACACCTTTAGGTAAGGCCGCTGATGTGGCTGATATAGCTGCTGCTACCCTATTCTTTTTGTCTGATCAAGCCAAGCATATTACGGGTCAAACACTTGTTATTGACGGAGGCTGGACATCAGTTAGTCCTGCGCCCAAGCATTAAGCCCAAGCTTTTTCTAAGAAATTTAACCAGTTTTGGTGACAGATTTTTTTGATATCATCGGAACCAAATCCCCGCTTTAAGAGCAGGTCAGGGATTTTTTGTAGGTCTGCAATGGTCTCAATATCGGATGGACATTGCTCTTTGCCAAATCCCCCATCTAAATCGGTTCCTAATCCTACGTGATTTGTATTTCCTGCTAATTCACAGATGTGAGTCAAATGGTCAATCATCGTGTTTAATGTAACGTCCATGGATTCCGGTGTAGACTTGCCACGCTCCCAGTTGGGTACCATCATCCAGGCATCCATTGGCATGCCGATAACTGCTCCTCGTTCGATAAGCATTTTCAATTGCTCGTCGGAGAATTGCCGATTGTGATTGACCAGCGCTCTGCAATTATGATGACTAGCCCAAACATGTCCATGGAAATGTTCCATGGCTTCTTCAAAACTGTCATCACAAAGATGGGTTGCGTCTAAGATTATGTTTAATTCCGCCATTTTGTCCAACAAACCTCTTCCCAGGGGGCCAAGGCCACCTGTGGCATTCGTCCCTTGCGCATAGCGACCCGGACCATAATGTGCCGGGCCTAAGGCGCGTAAACCAGTTTCATGAGCGATCTCTAAATATTCCAAGGACACGATGGAATCTGCTCCTTCCAAACTTAACATATATCCGATGGTATATTGGTCTCCTGGCCAAGTAGCCAAATGGGCATACAATTCAGGTAGATTACGAATGGGACGTAAATCGCCACTTCTTTCTAAAGCTTTGTAATAGGCTAATTGTCCTTGGGTTTGAGCCCAGGCTTGTTCGGGTGAGTTCCAACCCGGCAATGTGTTATGCTTGTCGACGTAGCGTGCAATTTGTGTAGCAACAATTAATCCAATGTTTCCTTTTCGTAATTCTTCCAAGGATACGGTAGCTAATCCGCGATCGGGCTTATCAGTTAAGTGTTTTTCTCGAGCATTGATTTCCTGGATAGATGACCGTAAATCACGATTCCATTCCAAAGCATTCATGCTTAAATCCAAGTGGGCATCTATGATAAACATCTTATATTGTTAGTTTACGATTTCTTGCCACAACGTTCCATACAGTTCCATCGCCAACTTGTAAATATTGATGCAAAGCTACCGTAGGACAAATATGGTAAGGATACATGCGAACAACATCTCCTATTTGACATAAGGAGCTATCTCCTACTTCCACAATTCCATGTTCTTCACTCTGACTCAATAATTTCCATTCCGGATGATCAATGAATTGTAGTCGGTTTTCGATGCCATTTTCAGGTGCAACTGATTTATGCCCAACGTCGATTGAAATCGTATGATCTGTAGGTATCGAAATTACGCGTCCTATGACTTGTACTGCTAATTCAAGACTGTTTTCAGGATATAATTTGGCATATCCCGTATCAAAGAATACAAAAGTGCCAGGGCTGCAAACATAATTAGGGTTTTGGTGATGAACCAAAAAACTAGGAGTTCCACCTACTACAAGTTCTAATGCTGAGTTTAATTGAGGTAATAGGTCGTAAAAAGATTGAAAATCTTTTGCTACATGATTTGCTCGATCGATTAAATCTATATCTCGAATGTGGCCATCATACGCATGTAATCCTGCTAATTGTAATTTTGGTAATTGATTGACAACTTCAATTAATGGCATGGCATCTTCGGGTTTTATCCCTGTTCGATTCATGCCCATATTCAGATCAATATATACCTTTTGATTAGACGAAACAGCGTTTAGTTTATTTGCCGCTTGTATATCATCGAGTAAACACGCAAATGAAGTATGTGTGTATTTTTTCGTTAATTCAATAAAACGAACTAAGGTAGTACCTGTGGGTTGCATGGACAAAAGCACATCTGGCGCCTCGTCTAAGGCAAGAAGTTCAGCTTCTGCTATGGTTGCTGCTTTGAATTTTGTAATGCCAGCAGCTAATAGCAATTGATTTACTTCTCGGGTTTTATGTGTCTTAATGTGTGGACGCAATCGAGTAGGATCATTATCTACTTGATTAAGTACCCATTGTATGTTTTTTTTGACAATCTCAGGATTCACGAGTAGTCCAGGACTTTCGATGTTGCTAAAGTTAATCATAATGCGCGGTCTAAATGAACATATCCCCCATCTACATGAATGAGTTGGCCTGTTGTATGGCTAGACTTGGGTGATAATAAAAAGGCTACCATGGCACCTATTTCGTCGGCCGTGGTCATTCGCTGGCCTAATGGAATTTTAGCTTCAATTTCAGCTCGTTTTTCCTTGGGATTTTCTAACGTTTGAATCCACTTTTCATATAATGGAGTGAAGCATTCTGCTACAATCACAGCATTTACGCGGATGTTGTGCGGTAATAACTCCACTGCCCATTCACGGGTTAATGCATTTCGTCCTCCATTGGCAGCGGCATACGCGGAGGTTCCACCTTGACCTGTTTCTGCTGTTTTGGAGCCAATATTGACAATAGCACCTTTGGATTTAATTAAATAAGGTAGACATGCTTGTGCCAATAAATAGTAATGAATTAAGTTGGCATGTAAGGACTGCATAAATGTATCATAATTCCCATTCGCGAGTCCAACGCCATCGTTAACGCCTGCATTATTGACCAGGCCATCTATCCGACCAAATGTGTTAACGATTTCTTGTACGACCCGCGAGCATTCCTCGGGTTTTGTTAATTCCGCTACAAAAGAAAAAGCTTGTCCCCCTGTCGCTTGAATCAATTCTATACATGCTTGATTGTCAGCCGCATTTCGACCTACGATGGCTACCATGGCTGATTCAAGCCCTAATGCCTGACTAATGCCTGCACCAATTCCTTTGGCTCCACCTGTGACAATAATTACCTTTTCTTTGAGTCCTAGATTCATTTTAGTCTAATGCGTAGAAGTTTATACAGTTTTGTTCGTTGATTTTTGCTTGCTCATTTGAACTTAGGGCACTGATACTTGATTTGTACACATCAATCCATTGATCTAAATCTCCTGCAACTTTTACAACGGGATAATCCGTTCCAAAAAGTAATCGGTCAGTGCCAAATACCTCTAATGCCACATCAATTACCTCATTGATTTGTTCAGGAGTCCAATTTTTCCAATTTGCTTCCGTCAGTAAACCTGACAGTTTTGCTGAAACATGTGTTAATTCTTTGAATTCGCGAATTTGTTTTTTCCATTCACCTATATCACCTGATTTGATAGGAGGTTTCGCTAAATGATCTAAGACGATTGCTTGTTCAAGTTTTTGGCAAAATTCTATACCCTCTTTCAGTTGGTGAGGAAGAATTAATAAATCATACGTATAATCAAATGCATCTAAGGCCTTGACACCTTTAAGGAACTCACTTCGCTTTAAAAAAATCGGATCTTTTTCGCCCTGAACAATATGTCGGAAACCCTTTAATGTTTCAAATTGAGAGAAATAAGCTAATCTGTCTTCAATATCGGCTTGTTGCAGATCGACCCAGCCTACAACGCCTTGGATAAAATTTGATTGTTCAGCGAGCGCCAACAAAAACAATGTTTCTTCTTCGGATGATGACGCTTGAACAGCTACGCAGGAATTTATCCCCTTCGATTTAAACAAGTTGGCATCTGGATAAAAATCAGCTTGAATAACGGCCATGTCAGCTGTGATCCACGTATCGCGGTCTGCATCGTAATTCCAAAAGTGTTGGTGAGCGTCAATCATTTTGAATAGCTGATTGCTGTTTGTTTTTGTTCACCTAATTTTTCCATTCCTAAGGTCACCACATCACCTGCTTGTAAGTAAATGGGCGGTTTAAAACCTAAGCCCACC
Source organism: Bacteroidota bacterium (assembly GCA_041191865.1). Taxonomy (GTDB): domain Bacteria; phylum Bacteroidota; class Bacteroidia; order Cytophagales; family Spirosomataceae; genus Aquirufa. The sequence continues at coordinate 28,063 of JBEEOB010000133.1, read as the reverse complement.
CCATGCGGTGTGCCAGTAGAGATTACGTCCCCTGGTAATAAGGTCATAAATTGTGAAATGTAGGATACGACCTGAGGAACGTTAAAAATCAACTGATCTGTATTAGAAGTTTGGAATCGTTTTCCATTGACATCTAACCACATGGATAGATTATGTACGTCAGCAATTTCATCTTGTGTTACCAACATGGGACCAAGGGGTGCGAACGTGTCACAACCTTTGCCTTTGGACCAGTTACCCCCTCTTTCCAATTGGTACTCTCGCTCTGAATAATCGTTGTGTAAGCAGTAACCTGCAACGTATTCATAAGCATCTGCTTCTGTAACGTATTGTGCTTTTTTACTAATTACAATAGCTAATTCAACTTCCCAATCCGTTTTTGTTGATCCCTTAGGAATCATTACATCATCATAGGGACCACAAAGTGCCGTTGTACTTTTAAAGAATAAAATGGGTTCTTGCGGAATTTCAGCACCTGTTTCACGTGCATGGTCAGCATAGTTTAAACCTACACAAATAATTTTAGAGGGGCGAGCTACGCAGGAACCGAAGCGTGATGGTTCTATTATCTCAGGTAAATCTTGGGTTGATACTAAATTTTTCAATTTAGAAAGTCCATCACCTGCAAAAAATGACTCGTTGTAATCAACTACATGCTCTGAAACATCAAAATATTGACCATCAATGATGATTGCTGGTTTTTCCTTTTCAAATTCCCCTATTCTTACTAATTGCATCGACTATAATGTTTTAATGGTTTCCCACATGGTTTCAGCTAAGAATTGATTTCCTGCCTCTGTTAAGTGAACGCGATCTGAAGTTAAAATACCTGATGCCTTATTTTCAATGTTGTTTTTCTCTTCATAATTCAAAAATGCTTTACGTAAATCGATCAATTTACATTGATTGTCTGAAGCAATTTTACGAATGATGTTTGAATAAGCATTTAGGTCTCCATCGTTTTCATTTGTCGCATCATATTTCTCGCCAATTACAGTAGGTGTGCATATAACTACCTGAATATTAGCTTTTTGAAGTCTTTTAATTAAAGCATTGTAGAACCTTTCAAACTTGTCGGCATCCGTCCCTGTCCGCGAAGAAGTTTTGTGCCAAACATCATTTATCCCGACATAAATGATTACAATATTGGGATTCTTTGTAATCACATCTTCTTCGTGACGTAGGTATAAATCATAAATTTTATTACCTCCTATTCCAGCTCCGATTAGTTCATATTTACTGGCTAAACCCAAAGTACCCAACATTTCAGCCATTTTGGTAATATAGCCAGTTTTACCTACTCCTGCTTGTGTGATGGAATCGCCAAAAAAGACAATACGCTTCGGGTTTTCTGCTGTTTTGAAGGAGCTTAGGCTTAAAGCCAAGAGAATAATGATACTTAAAATTTTCGTTTTCATAGGTTTTAGTTGTTTAAATAAATGAATCCACCGTCGATGGGATAATCACATCCTGTAATAAAGGATGCTTCATCTGAACATAAATATAAGGCTAAATTGGCAATTTCATTCGGTTTTGCCATTCGACCTAATGGCTGGGTTTTAGATAATTTCTCAAACATTTCGACTTGATTGTCTGGATAATTCTTAGCAATAAATCCGTCAACAAAGGGTGTATGAACCCTGCCAGGCGAAATACAATTACAACGAATACCATGATTAATGTAATCTTTTGCCACGGATTGTGTCATGGATTTAATGGCTCCTTTGGTCATGGAGTAGCCAAAGCGATCCGGAATTCCTACGGATGCAGCCACCGATGCCATGTTGAGAATTACGCCTGCTTGCTTGGAAACCATAAAAGGAATAAAGGCCAACATACAATGGTAGGCTCCTTTGACATTTACATCAAATATTCGTTGGAAATCCGCTGGTTGGGTTTTTTCCAAATTTCCTATTTGTGGTATTCCGGCATTGTTAACTAAAATATCAACAGGTGAAATTTTGGTCGCGATTTGCTCCACTATTTCAAAATCTGTGATATTTGCTTGATGGTAAACAATTTTAGGATGTCCATTATCTCCCGGTAGATTTAAATCGATCACATGTACCTCAGCACCTTGTTGGTGGAATAATACGGCTATGGACTCTCCTATTCCGGAACAACCTCCTGTGACAACTACTTTTTTACCTTTTAATGAGAATAGCATAGTATGTTTGTTTAGTCGCTAGTAACTAGTCACTAGTCGAAAGTCACATATTGATTTTACTCGTACCTCTTACCTCTTAACTCTTACCTCTTACCTCTTATAAAGATACACCTCTCCTCCAAAACATAAAATCATCTTGACCTAAATCCATGGCTTTGGTTGTGATTTCTCCTGAGGCCAACTGAATAATGTATTCTAATACCTCTTCACCCATTTCTTCTACGGTTTTTTCTCCGCGAATGATGGGTCCACAATCGATATCAATGATTTCAGGTAACTTTTCCGCTAGCCTTGTATTGGTTGACAATTTAACCATTGGGCTAATGGGGTTACCCGTTGGGGTACCCAAACCTGTTGTAAACAATTGAACGGTTGCTCCTGCACCAGCCATTCCGGTGGTAGCTAATACATCATTTCCAGGGGTACAAACCAAGTTTAAACCTTTTTGTGTCGCATATTGACCATATCCTAAGGCATCTACAATAGGTGATGAACCTGCTTTTTTCGCAGCACCAGCTGATTTGATGGCATCAGTAATCAAACCATCTTTAATATTACCAGGGGAAGGATTCATATCAAAACCCGCGCCTACGGCCGCAGCCCGTTTTGCATATTCACGCATCATTTTGCCGAAATTATTAGCTACTTCTGCATTCACTGACCGATTTTGTAATTCTTGTTCTACGCCACAAAGTTCGGGGAACTCGGCAATCATGACGGTACCACCCAGGCCAACGAGCAGATCTGCTGTGTGACCAATAGCTGGATTTGCCGATATGCCTGAGAAACCATCAGACCCTCCGCATTTAACACCAAGTCGGAGTGCTGAAAGCGAAGCAGGTTTACGCTCAATTTTATTGATTTCAATTAAGCCCTCAAAGGTTTTTAATACAACTTCATTCAATAGATTATCAACGCCACTTCCTTCGTCTTGTTGTTGTTCGAAAAAATGAATGGGTTTATTGAAATTAGCATCTTTGGCTTTTAATTTTTCTTTAAATACCTCAATTTGAGAATGTTGACATCCTAAACTTAATATCGTAATTCCACCCACATTCGGATTCACACAATATCCGGCTAATAAGGCACATAGATTCATGGAGTCATCTTTATTTTCTCCACAGCCACTTTCATGCGTTAGAAATTTGATGCCATCAACATTTGGGAATAAAGGACTTTTTGCAAGGATAGCTTCAGTCGTTGAAGTTCCTAAACTAAGTTGTTGGCCTGATTCATATTGGTTTTTTAATCGGATGACTTGATTCGTAATCGAATCGTTTTTTTGAAAACCTAGACCTTGTACAAAGGCATTTTTCAATAACTCGATATTTCTGTTTTCACAAAATACGAGTGGTATGACAAGCCAATAGTTCTGCGTTCCTACTTGGCCATCCGCGCGGTGATATCCATTAAAGGTTCTGTTTTGAAATTTACTTACATCTGGACTTGTCCATGTATACTCCTTTTGCTTACCTACAAAATCTTGCGAAGCATGATGCAAGTTAAAGGTATGAATCAATCCTCCTTTGGGAATGTCTTGGCTTGCGTGGCCAACTAACACACCATACATATAAGCATTCCCATTCTGAGGAATAGCTTCTGTCGTAAACTTGTGTTTTGCTGCAATATCATCTTGTAAAGTGATTTCGTTGTTAGCATGTTTGATAATTGTTCCCTTTTTTAGGTCTTGCAAGGCAACGAGTAAATTATCTGTAGGGTTGATTTGTAGGAATGTACTTGACATATGATTAATTAAGGCTAAATATTCGTTTGGTTAATACCCACTTTTCCGTTGGTTTTGATCCTGGTATTCGTTGTTGATACTGATTCATTAATGTTTCCCAAGCTTGTACAGCTTCATTTTCTGCATCCATTTTGGATTTGGTATCAAATGAAAATGTATCATCAGCTATGATTTCCATGACCAGCCGATTCGCAAACCGATATATTTCCATTTGTGTAATCCCTGCTGCACGAATACTTTCTTCTATTTCAGTCGGGATTTGCTTATGGTAATTTTCGTATTGGCGAATGGATGTTTCCTCATCTACCAAATCTAGAATTAACAGAAATTTATGCATGTTCATTTATTTCGGACCCTTTAAAGGCATAAAACACAATATATGAAAAACATAGTAAGGGAATTGCTAAGGCAACATTGGTATTGATTTTAAATAAGGATGCAGCCAATGGAGGAACAATTGCTCCACCTACAATGGACATAATGATTAAGGAGGATGCGAGTTTGGAACCCTCTCCTAAATTTTTACAAGAAAGTGCGAAAATGGTTGGGAACATGATGGATTGGCAGAAATAGACAAACATCAGTGCAACAACCGCTGTCACACCTCCACCTACCATGGCCAAGATTAGGGAGGCTACTGCTCCAATCGCATACACGCCTAGAATTACGTTCGATTTGAATTTACCCATTAAAAAGGTGCCTAAAAAACGACCTATAAGGAATAATATGAATGCAAAGGAGGCATGAAAACTTGCCATTTGTGTAGCAGACATGGTGGATGAGATTTGATAGATCTTCTCAACAATCCATAAATTAGTATCAGGTGCATAATCTAATTTTAAATCAACAAAATTACCCCAAAGTGTTACCTGCGCTCCAACGTTTAAAAATTGAGCAATAATTCCTAAAACGAGGTGTTTATGTTTTAATAAATCGCCAATGGAAATACTAGATTCTTTTTCCTTTTCCGACTTTAATTCTGGCATTTTGGTAAAGGCAAAAAGTATTGCGACGAATGTCACGACAGCTCCCACAAGCAAGTAGGGCGTTTGTACGGAAGATGCATGCGCTGCTCGTATTGCTTCAGATTCTGCGATTGGCATAGCCGCAAGTGCTTCTCTCGTATATTCTTTATCTGAAAATATAAAAAGTCCTCCAATCACCGGCCCTAGAATGATACTCATGCCGTTGAAAGATTGTGCGAAATTTAGTCGGAAATCACCTCTAGTGGGATCACCTAACACGGTAACATATAAATTGGCAGCTGTTTCTAGAAATGCAATCCCGCTTGCAATCATGAACAATGCTAGTAAAAAGAAGGAGTATTCACGAACCTCCGCCGCGGGGTAAAATAAGAATGCTCCCGCAGCATATAAAATTAGCCCGAGTAATATGCCTGCCTTGTAACCGTATTTTCGCATGACTACACCTGCGGGTAATGCCATGACGAAATAGCCAAAATAAAAGGCTGTTTCAACGATGTTTGCTTGCCAACGTTGCAAGTCAAGTGCCGTTTGGAATTGTTTAACGAGGGTGCCATTTAAGCTATTCGCTAAGCCCCAAAGAAAAAATAAACTCGTAACTAAAATTAAAGGAATTGTGTAATTTTTTTTTTCACTTGTTATGATTCGTACAGAATCTTGATTTGCTTGAGGTAATGCCATTGGGAAATGTTTATTGATAAAGTCAAAAGTTCCTTCAATTTACCTTCTTTTGATTAAATATATCAGAAATTTTATCTAAGTTTTGATTTAGGTTTCTTATCTAATAGCTTGTTTTAAAATTCTGTTTTATAAGTTTAAGCCAAAGCACTTTGCTAAATTTTCGATGAAAAATACTTTCTTATTTATTCTTTATCTAAATATTCTCTCATGGAATATTATTGGACAATCAATTAAACCAATTTATCCTATTCCCTCAGCCAAGCAGTTGAATTGGCAATCCTTGGAATACTACGGATTTGTGCATTTTAATATGAACACATTTACGAATGTAGAATGGGGAGAAGGGAAAGAAGATCCCCGTTTATTTAATCCTACTGCCCTAGATTGTAATCAATGGGTTCGTATAGCGAAAGCAGCAGGAATGAAGGGATTGATTTTAACAGCAAAACATCATGATGGATTTGCCTTGTATCCATCAAAGTTTACAGATCATTCTGTCAAAAAATCGCCGTGGAAACAAGGTAAGGGAGATGTTGTCAGAGAATTAGCGAATGCATGTAAACAACATGGATTGAAGTTGGGTATCTATTTGTCTCCTTGGGATCGCTTTCACCCAGCATATGGAACTGAATCATACAATCAAGTATATGCAAATATGCAAAAGGAGTTACTAATGCAATATGGTCCAATTTTTGAGTTTTGGTATGATGGGGCAAATGGAGAGGGGCCTAATGGAAAGAAACAGGTATATGATTGGAAGTTATTTCATTCGATGGTCAATACATTCCAACCACAAGCGGTTCAATTTTCAGACAATGGTCCTGACATTCGTTGGGTTGGTAATGAACGTGGTTATTCCTATGAAACAATGTGGTCTCCGATTAACAAGGATGAAATTTACCCAGGATATCCTAAATTTGATGATTACCGAAACGGACAAGAAAATGGAAGTCATTGGGTGGCTCCAGAAGTTGATGTAAGTTTACGACCAGGTTGGTATTATCATCCAGACCAAGATGATAAGGTGAAAACGCCTGATTCCTTAATGCGTATTTATGTCGCATCTGTAGGTCGAAATGCTAATTTACTAATCAATATTCCTGTGGATACACGTGGATTAATTCATCCGAATGATTCAGCAGCATTGATGGGTTTACAGAAATTAATGAAAGCAGGTTTACAAAGTCGCTTAAAGCATACGGATGTATTGAAAGCCTCTTCCATGGTAAATGGGCATCCGATTAAACTAATAAATGATGTAAATAAGAAAAGTTTCTGGGCTGCCTCAGAAAAAGATGTACGCCCAACAGTTCTATGGCGTTCAAACAAGGCTCGGATGATGAATGCTGTGCTATTGCAGGAACCGATTGCCATGGGCCAACGAATTAAACGTTTTGTCATTACGCTAACGGATGATTCAGGTCAAATCGAAAAATTGAATGCTTTTACGGTTGGAAACAAGCGTATTATCCCTTTCAAAGCGCGTAAAATAAAAAGCATCCAAGTGGATTTCTTGGATGCTCGTGGACAAGTTCTCCTGTCGAATTTTGATGTCTTGTATATTACTTCAACACGTAACGAATCGCTGTACCACTAAAGGTATAGCCATTAGCATCTTTTGTAGTATATACTTGATATTTGATGTCCATTAAAGCTGAAGCACCAAGTTCTTCTGCTTTGGCTACCATCTTATCTAGGATTTCTTTTTTCTTATTTTGATGGATTCCGCGATTTAACATCTTGCCATTTTGAGTCTGATCAATGGACAAAGGTATTTCATCCGAAAAAGTTATTGCTTCAATTACAGCATAACTTTGCTTGGGTTGTTCATTGCTATAAAATATGTCAATCGCATATTTAAGCGGTATTTCGAAACCTAATCCGTCATGACGCTCCACTCCCCCATCCTTATAATTGGGACTGTAATATGTGGACGGCTGAACATGTTTAGAGCAACTCAATACAGTACTCATCAGTAGGATTCCTACTGCATACTTAGATGCTTTCTGAATCATAAATCAATACTTTTTCCCAAAGTGATGCACAATCTTCAATGAATTTCAAGTGAATTGGATGTGTTTGATATACATCATGTCCAGCTTCTTCTTCAAAAGTTGTTAATAGACAATAATCATATGAACGATCAATAACCGGACGATCCGTTTTAGCGGGTTTTCCCACACTGAATACATCGACAGTATCCACATCAGCTAGTGAACTAACACCTGCTTCAAATTTTTGAATATCTGTTTCAGATAATCCCTTTTTTAACCAAAAGTTAACGACGTGTACAAACATTAGTTGGATAATTTAACTTGTTGAATAATTTGTTCTAATTTTTTTCCAAGGTCATCAGACCCTTCAGCAAGCGGCATTCTAACTTGACCTGACATTAAGCCTTTCAAAGCTAAAATTTTCTTGACACCTACTGGATTCCCTTCTTCATATAAATAAGGATCAATTGTCAAAAAAGCAGCTAACGATTTTTGTGCTGATTGATAATCACCGGCTAAAGCGGCATGAATCATGGAGGTGAATTGATGCGGAAAAGCGTTCGCAATCACGGACATCACGCCTACGCCACCGATTGAAATGATCGGTACAGCCTGTACATCATCACCTGAGATCAAAAGAAAATCAGCTGGTTTATGAAACGAGATTTCCATACACTGCTCGATAATGCAAGATGCTTCTTTGATACCTATGATATTTTGATGCTCAGCTAATGTTAGAACTGTTTCAGCTGACATGTTGATTCCCGTTCTACCTGGAATATTGTACATGATAACTGGCACAGGGCATGCATCCGCAACTGCTTGATAATGAGCAATAACGCCTCGTGCACTAGGTTTGTTATAATAGGGACATACGGAAAGAATGGCATCAATACCCGTAAAATCTGTTGATTTAATCTGTTTAATTAAATTTTCTGTATTATTTCCGCCGAGTCCATAAACGATAGGTAAATGCTTCGCATTACTTTCCTTAATGGTCGCTATTATTTGCTTCTTTTCATCTGCAGTGGTTGTGGCAGATTCACCTGTCGTTCCCTGAACAACCAAATAATCTACTCCGCCTTGGCTAACGTGGTTAACTAATTTTTCTAATCCTTTCCAATCGATGCTACGATCAGCCAACATGGGTGTAACCAGTGCAGGAGCAACACCATGAAATTTAGGTAATGGTTGTGATTGCATACATTAGGTAAGAAGCGCTATAAACTCTTCTTCGCTTAAAATTTGAATATTTAATTGATTTGCCTTTTCTAGTTTAGCAGGTCCCATATTGTTTCCTGCAACTAGATAATCGAGTTTTGAAGAGATGCTAGATACAACTTTGCCACCATTCGCAATGATTTTGGCCTTTAATTCATCTCGTTCAAAATTTTCAAAGACTCCCGAAATTACAAAACTTTTTCCGACTAAGGCCTGCCCTTCTAAGACTATTTCTTGTATTTCTTCGGATAATTGTACTTGTGCTAATCTTAATTTTGCTATAAAGTCCCGATTGCTAGGCTCCTTAAAATATTCAATGATGCTTTCCGCAATTCGATCACCTATTTCCGGAACATTGACTAATTCTTCATAGGATGCTTGGCTTAGGTTTTCGATACTATGAAATGAGAGAACTAATTTTTCTGCGATTGTAGCTCCTACATGTCGAATTCCTATTCCAAACAATACTTGTCTAAATGGTATTTCTTTCGATTTTTCGATGGATTTTAAAATATTTGAAATCGATTTACTTTGGAAGCCGTCAAGTCCTGCAAAACTAGTTTCCGTTAAATCATATAAATCCGCGGCACTTTGAATGATTCCTCTTTCGACTAGTAAATCAATTGTTTCTGTGCCAAGGTTTTCGATGTTTAATGCCTTTCGTTGGATGAAATGCTCGATTCTACCTTTTATCTGTGGAGGGCAATGGGAATCATTCGTGCAATAATGATTTGCCTCACCTTCAAAACGAACTAACGCATGATTGCAAGCGGGGCAATGCGTTGGGAATTCAAATTTAGATGCATTGGGTTTTCTTTTCGTATCATCCACACCTGTGATTTTGGGAATGATCTCTCCCCCTTTTTCGATAAATACCGTGTCATTCACATGAAGGTCTAATCGCTCCATTTCATTTGCATTATGAATGGATGCTCTTTTGATTACCGTTCCAGCGAGGTAAACAGGATGTAAATTTGCCACAGGTGTAACATTACCTGTTCGTCCAACTTGATAAGAAACACTTTCAATGCGCGTATGGGCTATTTCAGAAGGATATTTGTACGCGATTGCCCAACGTGGAGATTTTGCCGTAAAGCCTAATCGCTCCTGTTGGCCCAAATCATTAATTTTAATAACGATTCCATCTGTATTCAACGGTAGGTCATGACGTTTATCTTCCCATGTGGATATGTATTGGATTACTTCATCAATACTTGCGCATTTTTGGTACGTATTTGAAACAGGAAATCCATTTTTTTCCATCAACTTTAAACCTTCTTCATGCGTTTGAAAAGGTATTTCATTTCCTAAATAGGCATAGATAAAACAAGCCATGTTACGCTGGGCCACAACTCTTGAATCTTGCATTTTGAAAGTCCCAGATGCTGCATTTCGCGGATTGGCCAAAGGGGCTTCGCCATTCGCTATTTTATCAGCATTAATTTTATCAAATGAACTGATGGGCATGTAACCTTCTCCCCTTACCTCAAATGTGGCAGGAAAATCAGTCGATAAAATCGTTTGGGGGATACTTCGAATGGTTTTAACATTATTCGTGATATCATCCCCACGCGTTCCATCGCCTCGGGTTACTCCTTTGATGAGTTTTCCATTTTCATACCAAAAGGAAAGTGCAACACCATCAAATTTCAGTTCACATACATATTCATATTTCTCCTCGCCGAGTGCCTTTTGAATTCGTTCATCAAAATCCCTTAAATCACTTTCATTGTAGGTGTTCCCTAAAGAAAGCATGGGGAATTGATGCGTAACAGATTGAAAGGTTTTGGTGATGCTCCCACCAACATGTTGTGTTGGGCTATTAGGAATGGCGAATAATGGATTTTCAAATTCAAGTTTCTGAAGTTCAGCAAGAAGCTTGTCGAAGGCTTCATCGGAAATTAAACTCTCATTTAATTGGTAATATGCATGGTTATAGTGGTTGATTTGATCCACTAAATCTTGCATTTTTTGTTGAATATCCATAGACAATAAATTAGCACACAAAGTTAATCCTAATCTTATCAGAAATAAACCTTAGCGAATATTTTTCATACCTTTGTAAAATGGAAAAATTAATCATCGCCCCTTCAATTTTGGCAGCAGATTTTGCCAACTTAGCTCAAGAAACAAACATGTTAAATGAATCAGCCGCTGCGTGGATTCATATCGATGTAATGGATGGAGTTTTTGTGCCTAATATTTCTTTTGGTTTTCCCGTATTAGAGGCGATACGCAAACACACAATAAAGTTTTTGGATTGTCATTTGATGATTGAAAAACCGGAAAGATACATTGCACAATTCGCTGCGAGTGGTGCAAATATGATTACCGTACATGCAGAAGCGTGCCCGCATTTGCACCGTACGATTCAGCAAATTAAATCGGAAGGTTGTTTAGCGGGTGTTGCCATTAATCCAGGTACACCGGTTTCTGTGTTGGAAGATGTGATTGGTGATTTGGATTTGGCATTAATTATGTCGGTAAATCCAGGTTTTGGAGGCCAGAAATTTATTTCAAATGCGATAAATAAGACTGCTCAATTAAAAGCTCTGATTGATTCAACTGGAAAAGAAATATATTTAGAAATTGACGGTGGTGTGAATCAAATAAATGCAGCAGCTTTACATCATGCTGGAGCGAATGTTTTGGTCGCAGGAAGTTTTGTATTTGCTTCAGCGAATCCGAAAGCGACGATTCAAGAATTAGTTTCTTTGGCTTAATTTTATGCGTCTATTCGCTTTAGTTATTGTAATGTTTTGTTCGCTGTTTGATTTAACAGCGCAATCCGTGCAGTGGGCATCTAAAGTAATGTCTGTCTCAAGTGAATACACAGATCCATTATTAGGAAAGGAATACCGAGCCATTCATCTATTGGGCAGACCTAGTAAGTATCCGAAATTTGCAGCGAGTCCAAGTGCCTGGCAAACGTTAACACCCGATAACCCTGCTGGAGAATTTGTCATCGTGTCTTTTGATACCGCTAAGGTCGTTAAGCAAGTTGCTATATTTGAGAATTTTGGTGCTGGTTCTATCACAAGGGTTGATGCGCTTGATGAGAATAATCGATTGACCTTATTAAAGGAATTTCCGGTTGGCTATGCCCAAGCCAATGGACAACTAACGCGTGTACGTTTAGCCTTTCCTACTACGTTTAAAGTCAAATCCATTAAGATTACATTTAATTCGATGCGGGTGCCAGGATATTCGCAAATTGATGCCATTGCCATCTCGGATGTGGATACGCCTATTGAGGATCGGATCAAATTAGAAGTTGATCCCAATGCCTACCTGGTCAAGGAAAATTTAGGAACAGCCATTAATTCAAAGTTTAATGAGATTTGTCCGGTTGTGAGTCCTGATGGTAAAAAGTTGTTTTTTACTCGCTGGAAACATCCAGATAATTTGGGTGCTAATAAGAATCAAGACATCTGGGTTTCAAACTTAAATGATAAGCAACAATGGGATAAGGCAACATTGTTTTCTGCTCCGATCAATAATGATGAAAATAATGCCGTTTGTGGAATTTCACCCAACGGTAAGACCATGTTATTGAACAATGTCTATGGAAAAGATGGGCAAATGGAAAAAGGTGTTTCTCTTTCTTTTTTATTGAGAACAGGTGAATGGAGTTTCCCAAAGCCCATTCGCATTCAAAATTTTAAAAACAAATCTGAGTATTCTGAATACACCTTAGCCCCGAATGGTAAAGTGTTACTCATGACGACGGAAACTAAAGATTCATTTGGTGGTAAAGATATTTATGTGTCATTTTTAAAAGCAGATGATACATGGACAGAGCCCAAAAATATTGGTTCTGTTGTAAATACGGGGGAATCAGAAAGTACTCCATTTATCGCACCCGATGGTCAAACGATGTATTTTTCATCCAGTGGTCATGTTGGCTATGGTAACAATGATATCTTCCTGACAAGAAGGTTGGATGATTCTTGGTTGAATTGGTCTATTCCTGAAAACGTAGGACCGATTGTGAATACGAATCAATGGGACGGATATTTTACCGTATCTGCCAAAGGTGATTTTGCGTATTTTAGTTCTGTGGAAAATTCGATGGGAGCCGAAGATATATACCGAATAAAAATCCCTGAAAAAGTTAAACCACAAACCTTGGTTCAAGTTTCTGGACAGGTCATTAACCAACTCACTAAGCTCCCTTTGGCAGCTAAAATATTGGTTCGTTCGAGGTCTTCTGCTGACACCATGCAAATTGATTATGATCCTTACTTAGGAGATTTTAGTTTTATGTGGCCTAGTAAAAAGCCTTTTTATTTGGAAGTTAAATCAAAAGGTTTTCTTACAAAAAGGGAGAATTTTGATTTTAGAGACCAAGTTAATTTCAGTGAATCAAAGAAAATGATTGGATTGACACCGATTGAATTAAATAAACAATATAAGGTACCTAATCTTAACTTTGCTCAGAGTAAATCAGAAATACAGAAAGAATCATTCGCATCGTTAGATGAAATTGTTTCAATCTTAACTGAGAATGATGGTTTAGGTGTTTTAATTGAAGGGCATACCGATAATCAAGGAGATTGGGATGAAAATCTAAAATTATCTAATGAGCGGGTTAGTCAGGTAAAAGAATATTTAATAAAACAGGGTGTGGATTCTTCACGCATTCAAGCAAAAGGTTGGGGTGGAACAAAACCCTTGACAACGAGTACATTAGAAGATAAAAGACGATTGAATAGACGTGTCGAATTTAGTTTTTATGTAAAGTAATGTCGAGCAAAAAGGAATTATATTTTGATCAATTAAATGGCATTCGATTTATTGCTGTGATGCTGGTATTACTCGATCATTGGTTGATTCCCATTAATCCATTTTCCTTTTTAGGACATTTAGGGGTTGTAATTTTCTTTGTTTTAAGTGGTTTTTTAATTACCAGAATCTTGTTTGAGAATGCAGATAATCTGCAGAAGAATCATTCTTCACCAAGCACAAAAATTATCCGATTTATCTACCGCCGATCTTTAAGAATCTTTCCTATTTATTTTATTCTTATGTTGATAGGCTTCATTTTTGGCCTTTCGAATATGCGTAATGTATGGCCTTATTTGGTTTTTTATTTACCGAATTTCTACATCATGGTAAAAGGAACATGGTTAGGTATTTGGGATCATCTTTGGTCATTAGCTGTTGAAGAGCAGTATTACCTTGTTTTCCCCTATTTTATATTATTGCTTCGCCCAAAGCGTTATCCTTGGTTATTTATTGCCATGTTAATGATAGGTCTGGGTACGCGTTTAGGTTTTGCATATTTTGCCTCGCATGAAATGAAGGAAAATGATTGGATGTGGTGGTATGTTAACCCTTTTTCGGCGATTGATTGTTTTGGATTAGGAGGTGTTTTAGCTTATTTATATCACTACAATCAAGCTTATTTCCAGAACATTAAATATCTGAAATTGGGCCTTGTTCTGTCAATATTCCTGTTTATGGGTATTTTGAATTTAGCAGCCTCGGCAGATTATGCGCACGACAATGTCTGGTCAATTGTATTGGAGCGTTTTTCCGGCGCTGTATTTGCTTGGTTTTTTATTGCGCTTTCCATTCGTAATGATGCGTGGATATTGAGTTCATTTTTGAAAGGAAAGGCAATTTCTTATTTAGGGAAAATTTCATACGGTCTTTATTTGTATCATAATTTGGTGATGAATTATTACCATGATCATGGAAATACAATCTGGTATTATTTAACTGCGCATCTGCCTGAATTTCAGTTAGAATTAGTTAATTTTACAATCTATAAATTTTTGATTTGCTTCTTAATATTGATATGCATCTCAAGTTTATCCTGGTATTTTATCGAAAAGCCAATCAACAAATATAAAAATCGTATTTAATGCAAAATGAGTTAGATTTAGTCGTAGTTATTCCTGCTTATAATGAGGAAGCATGTATACGAGATGTTGTGCCAAATTGGATTGATGGAATTTCGAAAACGGTTCCTCTTGAGCGCTTTAAGTTATTAATTATAAATGATGGTTCTCGTGATAATACAGGCACTATTCTTGATGAATTAACAGGTCAATATCCTAATTTAATAGCTAAACATCAATTGAATGGTGGACATGGTAATGCCATTTACAATGGGTATCAAATGGCTGTTGATATGAATCCTTCATTTGTATTTCAAACAGATTCAGATGATCAATTTGACCCGAAAGACTTTCATAAGTTTTGGGAAAAACGCAATGAATCTAACTTCGTATTAGGTTTTCGCGAGGTTAGACATGACGATCCTTTTCGTTTAATTATTACGCGTATCTTAAAGTTTTCTTTATTGTTTATCTACGGTACGTACATTCATGATGCGAATATTCCTTTTCGATTAATTCGTACCGGTTATTTGAAGAAGTTATTAGCTGCATTACCTAAAACAGTACCTTTTGCACCTAATATCTTTTTATCCGTATTAGCGAAAAAATCGGGTGAGAAATTATTCGATATTCCAGTTCTTCACAAAGAACGTGAGACTGGGGAAGTTTCCATTCGACACATGAAGTTGCTAAAAGTTTGTTGGCAAAGCTTTAAAGAACTTGCCCGATTCAGATTTGATTTGAATCGAATGGTAAAAGAGATTAAAAAGTAATAAAAAAGGCTAATTCAGATTTGAATTAGCCTTTTTTGTGCTTACAATAAGACAATTAAACTCTTGAAGATTGCCGTAAGTCGTACAGCATCTAAGATGCGCGCTTCAGTTGCACCATGATTTTTAACTGATTGCTCGTGTGATGTTACACACATTTCGCAACCATTGATGGCTGAAACGGTTAAGCTTGCTAATTCAAAGAATTCTTTGCCCAATACTGGATTCATCATGATGGACATGCGAATTCCTGCAGGGGCTGTATTGTAATACTCTTTATCTACGAAGTGCTTAAAGCGATAAAAAATATTATTCGCATTCAACAATGAAACCAAGGCATGTATTTCCTTAATTTCTGAGTCATTTGCTCCTTTTTCTAAAGCCAAAGCTGTTAATGAATCAATTGTACGCGTGTGTTTTTGGTTTACTGATACAGCTAATGCCAATAACAAGGCCTCTTTTTCCGATAATGTTTGCGCACGCAAAGCGTTTGAAACGTTGATTTTCAAATCTTTGATGTACCGGTGATCTGCTGCATCTAGCGAATCCAAAAGGGCAAACGATTCCGTGGCAGGAATATTTATCTCTGCCAATAAGTTATCTCTAGTCTCACTCATGGTTGATTGTTTAAAGAAGCCCCAGGGAATCTGGGGCTTAATGTAAGATTATAATGTAGCTTCTCCAGCTTTCCAGTTGCATGGGCAAAGCTCATCAGTTTGCAAAGCATCTAATACACGTAAAACTTCGTCTACGTTACGGCCAACTGATAAATCATTTGCTGATGCCCAACGGATAAT
Source organism: Bacteroidota bacterium (assembly GCA_041191865.1). GTDB lineage: Bacteria > Bacteroidota > Bacteroidia > Cytophagales > Spirosomataceae > Aquirufa. The sequence goes on along the minus strand of JBEEOB010000133.1, from coordinate 11,860 downwards.
ACCATTTTGGTCAGCAATATAAGTAACACGGTATGCTACCTTCTCTCCTTCTGTCAAAATTCCTAATTCCTCAGCTAAGCTTTTAGAAGTGTCAGCTAACATAGGGAATTTTAATCCACGAAGATCATCGTGATCTCTTCTCCAAGCAGCATGTACGAACTCTGAATCAGTAGAAGCACCAATTAAAGAGGCGTCACGGTCAGCGAAATCTCCGGCACGACGATTGAATTCAGCAATTTCTGTTGGGCAAACAAAAGTGAAATCTTTTGGCCACCAAAACATTACTAACCACTTACCATCTTTCTTGTGATCTTCAGAAGTGATTGTCGCGAACTCTTTTCCTTGCTCTAAAGAAACAACTGCTGTCTTTGAAAATGTAGGAAATTGGCTTCCTAAACCTAACATGTAATTTGCCATTTGTATGATTGTTTTATTTGTTCGTTTAAATGATGATACAAATATCGCGGGTATATTTGTATCAATCAAATCTATATTTTCTATCTTTGTATAGATTTTGTTTATAATATGACTATCACGCAATTAGAGTACATTGTTGCCTTAGCGGACCTTCAAAGTTTTTCAAAAGCTGCCGATTTTTGTTGTGTTTCACAGCCTAGTCTTAGCATGCAGGTTCAAAAACTTGAGGACGAGTTAAACATGACCTTGTTTAATCGGAAAGCTAAGCCGCTTGTTCCCACATTGGAAGCTCGGGAAATTCTAGAAAAAGCTAGAATTATTTTATCCGAGAGTAGGTCTATTTTATCGCTTACGAAAGGATGGTCAACGCAGGTTACCGGAAATCTTTCTATCGGTGTCATTCCGACGATTGCCCCCTATTTAATGCCTCGCTTTATCGCAGACTTTCAATTGAAGTATCCTAATTTAGTTATAAGTGTTTCGGAAACTACTACTGATAATATTAAGCAAGAGATTGCAGAAGGCAGAATCGACATAGGAATCTTAGTTACTCCTTTAAATTCAAATTTAATAGAGATTCCGCTCTATTATGAAGAGTTATTCTTGTATTCCAATGTTTGGGAGGACGACGGGTCAAAATTGAGTTCAACCTTAGATCCGTCGAAACTCTGGTTATTAGAAGAAGGACATTGTTTGAGTAACCAAATCAATTCCATTTGTAATCTAAATGCGGGTGCACGTATTTCTAATTCCTTGACCTACCAAACAGGAAGTCTAGAGACTATTGTTCGTATGGCCGATTTAGGATTTGGTCAAACGATTATCCCGCAAATGTTTGTTGATTATTTAGATAGTAAATCGAAGGAAAAAGTACATCCGCTACCTAAGCCCACTCCTATTCGAGAAGTGTCACTCGTTCATGCTAAATCCTATTCACGAAAAGCCATTGTAAATGCCTTAAAGTTGGAAATACTAGCACACATACCCTTGCAGTGGCAGACTATCGCGGAACGGTCTATTATACCAATTTAGCTTGGAGTTCTTTTGTTCCTCTTAATTTTAAAAGGAAATAGATACTAGCAATAAATACAAGGCCTAGAATTAATATCCCTAAGCGCATATTACCAGTTAATTGAATAATGAGACCAAATATAAATGTTCCTAGGACGGTAGATAGGCGATCGCAAGCGTCATAGAAACTAAAATAGGAACTTGTATCTTTTTCATTGGGAGGACACATTTTGGCAAATGTTGCTCTACTATTGGATTGGATTCCTCCCATGACAAAACCAATTCCCGTTGCAAGCAGGTAGAAATTTAATTGATCGTGAACTGTATACGCGAATCCACAAATCGCTACCCATACGATTACGATTGCCATTAGCGCTTGAATATTTCCTATTTTTTCAGACAATTGGGCACAAAAATAAGCTCCAGGAATAGCTACTAATTGGATGAGTAATATTGTGATAATCAATGCATCTGTGGGTAAATGTAATTCTTCACTTCCAAAGAGTGCACCTAAGTACATAACCGTCTGTGCTCCCATGTTAAATAGGAAAAAACTCGCCAAAAATCCTTTTAATGCCTGTATTTGCTTGACTTCTTGGTAAACTTTCATGAGTTCTCGCCAACCGCCAAGCCAAATATTTTCCCCATGACTCGGCCGTTTATTTCCATCTGGGAGATAATGAAAGGGTATTTGTGCAAAAACTAACCACCAAATTCCTACACTTAAAAAGGAAATTCGAGATGCTAAATCTCCAGCAATATTTCCATACCACTGTGGCATCATGACCATGGTCAAATTCTGAATTAACAGTAGCACACTACCAATATATCCGAGTGTAAATCCCTTTGCACTTAATTTGTCAAAACGGTCCGGACTGGCAATTTCAGGTAAAAAGGAATTATAGTAAACCATACTTCCTCCCCACCCCATAATGGAAAAAAGAAAACCAAATGTGCCAATGTAATAATTACCCTTTTCGAAAAAGAATAAACCCATGCAGCTAAAAGAACCTAAATAGCAAAAAAATCGCATGAACGATTTTTTATTTCCTTTGTAGTCTGCTATTCCTGATAATAATGGCATCATAATAGCCAATAAAAGGAATGAAAAGGATACGGTGTAGGAAAATAATACGGTATTACTAAGATGCACGCCTAGAAAATCTATCTCTTTCCCCCCCGATGAATTAACGGCAGCAAATGGGTAGTAAATAGGAAAAATGGCACTCGTAATGGTTAGCGAATGTACAGAATTAGCCCAGTCATAAAATGCCCATGCATTAAGTACTTTGGGCTTATTGAGTTCTGCCTGTTTCATTAAAATAAACCGAGTTGTTCACCCTTATTGGTATCTTTTGCAATATTTTCCTCCGAATAATTCTTTATTTCCAAAGGGACTTCCGTTACACTGCTTGGCTTAATTGCTTCCTGAACCTCATCTTCCTCCAAGACAATTTTTTGACCCGTTGGGATAACTTCCAACTCTACCGTTTCCATGGAAGTAATTTCAGCCACATCTTGTTCGCTTGTTTCAACTTCCTCAACCACATCCGTTTCACTTGATGTATTCTCAACTTCGGATTCTGGCATGATGGTTTCCGTATCAATGAATTTAGCGTCAGTTAATTTAGGATAGTTTAATTTACTACCTATGGCCTTCCAGCCTCTTACATCAACTAATTCATCTATTGGTATCAACTCGATTTCAGCCGTTTTCCCATCAGGTTTGTGTTTGATTTGCACGTTCGGGGCATAATTAATGCTTGATGCCACCAATTTTGAGGCTTTGTGATCTGAGATGAATAAAAACTTCTTATCCACTGTTGATGTCTCAATTTTAAACCTTTTTATGAAATGGGTTTTGTTTGAGCCATCAAAATAGATAGCTGAAATTATGCCATTGGGGTTGAATTTAGCCAATAAAGCTATTTCTTCGGCAGGATAACGATTGGTCAATTCAAAATTGGTCAACTCATAATTCCCAGAATTATAAATGGCCAATATGTTGTCATTGGGTTCAAAGTTGCCAACATGATCACCGTGTTGATCTCTGTTCAAACGACCAATTGTTGGGTCGTACCAAATATCTACCCCACCTAAAGTAGAAACACCGGCGCTTTTTTGTACGATTTTACGAACAGGATATTTGGTTAAAACATTCCCAAGTGATTCGCGACCCTTGATCGCTAATTTGGCAAAATCATAATCAAATTGCTTGTTTTTGGCAGTACAATTCGCCGTCAGATTGATGCTGATTACTTCGGCTTCCCCATTTTCATTCGCTGAGAAATAGGAAATCTTAGATTTGTTATCTTGGCTAACGATTCTATATTCCCGATCACGAGTAACGGAGGTTACTTTAAATCGTTTTACATACGAAACTCCCGTTTTACCATCAAAATAAACGACATTATAAACTTTACGATCGTCATTCTTTTTGAATACACTCACATATAGAATGTCTTTTCCGACGAATACCTTTTCTTGAACTTTGGTTACAACACACGTCCCGTTTTGTCTGAATACAATAATATCATCGATATCAGAGCAATCCATAACGAATTCATCTTTCTTAAGTCCGTATCCAATAAATCCGTCCTCGCGATTGACATAGAGTTTTTGATTTGCCTGTGCAACAACCGTAGCGGTAATCGTATTAAAGCTCTTGATTTCAGTTTTACGCTCCCTTCCTTTGCCGTATTTCTGTAACAAATGCTTGAAGTAATCAACGGCATAGCGAATTAGATTAGCTAAATTATCTTCAACTTCCGCTAATTCGTCTTGTAGACGTTTCATCGCCTCATCAGCTTTGAAACTATCAAATTTCGAAATACGCTTAATACGAATCTCCAATAATCGCAAGATATCTTCCTCAACGATTTCACGATAGAAATCTTTTTTATAAGGGTCTAATCCTTTATCTACCATTTCTATAACAGATTCGAAGGTTTCACACTCTTCAATATCGCGATAGATTCGGTTTTCAATGAATATTTTTTCAAGCGAACTGAATAAAAGTCGCTCCATTAACTCATTGCGTCGTATTTCTAATTCTTGCTTTAATAATTCGACAGTTTGATCTGTACTAACACGTAAAATTTCAGCAATTCCAATGAATTGAGGTTTTTCATCAACAATCACACAAGCATTCGGAGAAATGGAAACCTCACAATCCGTGAAAGCATACAAGGCATCAATGGTTACATCTGGCGAAATTCCAGGTGCTAATTGAATTTGAATTTCAACGTCCTTCGCCGTATTGTCAATTACTTTTTTGATCTTGATTTTACCCGTATCATTGGCTTTAATGATTGAATCAATCAAAGAAGTTGTTGTTGTTCCAAAAGGTATCTCCTTGATTAACAGGGTTTTCTTGTCAAATTCTTCAATCTTTGCTCGAACGCGTATTCTTCCACCACGTAAACCATCATTATAATTGGATACATCAACCATACCTCCTAATTGGAAGTCGGGATATAGGATTACCTTTTTATTATTTAATAAGTCAATCGACGCCTGAATAATTTCGCAGAAATTATGGGGCATAATCTTGGTGGCTAGACCTACTGCAATACCTTCTACGCCTTGTGCAAGTAATAAAGGGAATTTAATGGGTAAAGTAATGGGTTCTTTTTTACGTCCATCGTAGGATAGTTGCCAACGCGTTGTTTGGTTATTAAACACAACATCATTCGCAAATTTAGAAAGACGAACCTCGATATATCGAGCGGCCGCAGCACTATCTCCTGTACGATTATCTCCCCAGTTACCCTGGCAATCGAAAAGTAAATCCTTCTGTCCTAAATTGACTAAGGCATCATTGATTGACGCATCACCATGCGGGTGGTATTGCATGGTTTGACCAATGACATTCGCAACTTTATTAAAGCGACCATCATCCATTTCTTTTAACGCATGTAGAATACGTCGTTGAACGGGTTTAAGTCCATCTTCTACGGCAGGTACGGCACGCTCTAAAATAACGTATGAGGCATATTCTAGGAACCAATTTTCATACATGCCGGCGACGGCTATTTGATTCTGTAATGCCCCTTCTGTCGTTTCACTCATTGGTATTTCTTAATCTAATTGTTGAATTAATTGATACAACATCACTGCAGTTGCTCCCCATATCTCTTCAGACTCAAAATAAAAGCGCGGAGCTGTTATTTTTTCTTTCATGAATGTTAGCTCATGGTAGTCTAAGTTATCCGCTTGTTTTAAAAAAGTTACGGGTATTTCAAAAATACGATTTATTTCTCTTTTATTCATGCGGTACTCGAGGTTTTTATTGATCAATACATAATAGGGTTGGATCAAAAAATTAGAAACGTGTACCCAATGACGCGGAAGTTCAATTAAATCGTCTTCTGATAATTGAATGCCAATTTCTTCTTCTACTTCACGAATGGCCGTATGTCGTAGACTTATATCAGAATCATCTAGTTTCCCACCTGGAAAAGCCATCTGTGCACTGTGGTGACCATTGTATGAATTTCGTTTAATTAAAACAATTTTGGGTTCTTTTGAGGGTATTTGAATGACGATAGCCACGACAGCTGCCTGTTTAGCTGATTCTAAAAGTGGGTGATCATGCTTAAGTGTCGCTTGAAGCTCATATAATCGTGCAAACGGATTTTCCATGCTTACATTGCTGTTAGGATGGCTTCGGCACATCGTATCCCATCAAGAGCTGCCGACATAATTCCACCGGCATACCCCGCGCCTTCTCCGCAAGGATATAATCCCTTGATGGAAGGATGTTCCATGCTATCCCGGTCTCTTGGGATTTTAACAGGTGACGATGTCCGACTTTCTAAACCAATAATTTGTCCAACATTACTACTAAAATTTCGAATTTTCCGATCAAAATCTTGTAGACCTAATGCAAGAGGTTCCGCGATAAAATCGGGCAAAAATTCGCGCATTTCTCCTGGCTGTAAACCTGGAATGTATGAGGTATCATGCTGCGTTTGACTCGATTTTCGCTTAATGAAATCGCCTGTTAATTGAGAAATTGCTTGTTGGGTCCCTCCCACCAACTGATGTGCTTTTTGTTCCAATTGTTCTTGCAATTGCATCCCAGCCAAAGGTCCAAATTCTTTATAATGTGCCAGATCCTCTGGCATTATACTTACAACGATTCCCGAATTAGCATATTTTGAATCGCGTCTTGAAGGAGACATCCCATTGACAACAACTTGATTTTGTTCTGTAGCTGAAGGCACGATAAATCCACCAGGACACATGCAAAATGAAAATACGCCTCGTTGGATACCCTTATAAAGTGTTTGTGTAACTAAACTGAAGGATGCCGGGGGTAAATAATCAGGTCGTTGGGCGAGTTTATATTGACAGGTATCAATCATTTTTTGCGTATGCTCGATACGTACACCTATGGCAAATGGTTTTGCTTCAATTTCAACGTTTTTAGCGAGTAACAATTCAAAAATGTCGCGGGCAGAATGTCCAGTTGCTAACAATATATTTTTTGAATGGAATGAATCCCCATTCGCTAATACAATCCCTTGAACCTGCTTATTTTCAATGATAAAATCTGAAACGCGGGAATTGAAATGTACCTCCCCGCCTGCCTCTATGATTGCATGACGAATTCCTTCAATGATCCCCGGTAATTTGTTGGTTCCTATGTGCGGATGCGCTTCGTACAATATATTAGCGTTAGCACCAAAAGCCACAAAGGTTTCTAACACGGAGTCAATATCCCCTCTTTTTGTACTTCTAGTGTACAATTTACCATCCGAATACGTTCCTGCTCCACCTTCTCCAAAACAATAATTACTATCCGGATTAACGATATTGTGTCGATTAATGGCAGCTAGATCTCTTCTTCGATCTCTCACGTTATTTCCTCGTTCGAAAATAATCGGTTTGATTCCTTCCCGAATAAGTTTTAACGCTGCAAATAGTCCTGCCGGACCACTACCAATGATAATTGCATGTTTAGCCTTTGATGCAAGTTTTGGTAAACGCATTCGCTCCGTCAAATCCACATGAAAATCATGGTCTTTCGGATAAAAGCCTACTTTTATATTGGCTTTGATTTGTCTGCTTCGGGCATCGATTGATTTTTTTTCAATGCGATACTGACATGAATTTAATAGCTTTGTACCTAATTCTGCGCTTAGGAAATCGTTCAACAATTCTGGTGAATTGGCAACTGCTGGATCAAGTACAAAGGATTTAAATTCGGGCATATCAATAATTTGTACAAATTTACTAATCTATTTTTAACTATTCGATGAATCATCTTCAAAACCAAGTAAGTCCTTATTTATTGCAGCACAAGAATAACCCGGTGGATTGGTATCCATGGAGTGAAGAGGCATTAAATAGAGCTTTAAATGAAGATAAACCGATTATACTCAGTATTGGTTATGCGGCTTGCCATTGGTGTCATGTGATGGAACACGAATCATTTGAAAATCAGGATGTAGCTAATTTGATGAATCAGCATTTCATTTGCATCAAGGTAGATCGTGAAGAAAGACCTGATATTGATTTGATCTATATGGATGCACTGCATGCCATGGGATTACAAGGCGGCTGGCCGTTAAATGTATTTTTGATGCCTGATCAAAAACCCTTTTATGGAGGCACCTATTTTCCAAAAGTCAACTGGACACAATTATTGAATTCAATTCACAAGGCTTTTCAGGAACATAAATCAGAGCTTCAAAAATCCGCCGATGGTTTCGCGGCCAATTTACAGGATACAAATCTCGGTTTATACCCGCTAAAATTAGAGGAGATGACTCCTATTATTCCTAATTGCATTGCATTGATCACAAAAGGGTTAGATCCGGTTTTTGGTGGGACACATAAATCACCCAAATTTCCCATTCCTTCCCTATCCTTATTATTGGAATCAATTCCTGTGAAACTTAGGAATCTAGAAAATGTCATGCAATTAGCTGACCTACAATTGACCAAAATGGCCCTAGGAGGCATATTTGATCAAGTTGGTGGTGGTTTTTCGCGTTATTCTGTTGATTCAGAATGGTTTTGCCCCCATTTTGAAAAGATGTTGTATGATAATGCCCAAATGATTCGCGTGTATGCTTTGGCCTATCAACGTACCCAACTTCCACTATATCGAGAGGTACTACTTCAAACCATTCATTTTCTTAAATCTGAGCTGAAAGGTGATAACGGATTGTTTTATACGGCATTGGATGCAGATAGCGAAGGTATAGAAGGTTTATTTTATGTTTGGACATTTGCGGACCTTAATCAATTGTTGCCCTACGCAAATCATCAAGCCTTTTATGAGGCTTACAGTATTAGCAAACAGGGAAATTGGGAACATGGATATAATATATTATTTAAAAAGACGGTTCTTCTTAATTCAGTATTTGAAAAGGAATTTAAAATTCTAAAAGAAGCTCGGAGTAAACGTATTCGACCGGCAACGGACACCAAGCAATTACTCGCTTGGAATGCGTTGTTAGCTATTGGGTTATTAGAAGCGGCGAAAGCCTTATACGATGACTTTATGCGACAAGAGGCCCTTCAACTCGTTGATTCTATTGCTCATATTTTGATAGACGCTAATTCAGGCTTGTATTATCATCAAGCTAGTTTTGCAAATCAGCCTATTATGGCATTTCTAGATGATTTGGCTGCCTTAGGATTGGCATTGGTTAAATCTTATCAGGTAACGGGTAATTCAGATTATTTGACAAAAGCAGAACTATTATTTCAACACATTAACAAGCATCACACAAAACAGCACGTTTTTTATAATTTCCATTCGAGTCTCAATGATCAATTAATTGCACCAAAATTTGAGCTTGTCGATTCGGTTTGTCCATCTTCCAATTCGATGCTATGTGAATTCTTCATTTGGGTAGGGTTTTTAAACAATGATCCGCAAAAGACCATTTTAGCAAAAGATATGTTGGCAGCCGTACTGGAACAAGCCCAAGCTAACCCGATCTATTTTGCGAATTGGTTACGTATCTATTCCGAATGGATTGAGAACCCAAGGGCAATTATTAAGTATAATCCGCAAAGCGTTAATTCAGATCTATTAAAAGAAATAGATGCATTATGTATTCCCGTACCAGGTCAGTCGTATGCCTTGATGGTTTGTATAGGTGATCGTTGCCTTTCTCCTTGTCAAGATTTAGATAGCCTTCGAGTGCAATTAGCAACTATTTGATTCGATCGGGATTCTCGTTAACAAACGCCCCCCAACCCTTCTGTGTCCCTTTAACCGAAGATGTAATATTCTTATTGTGAAAATGATGGCAAATGGCGATTCCTAATGCATCCGTTGCATCATGCAATTTACCATCCAGTTTTATACCACTAATGATTTCAACCATTTTGGCTACTTGTTCTTTGGAAGCATTACCATTTCCTGTTACGGATTGTTTCACCTTTTTTGGCTCATATTCCGTAATGGGAATGCCTTTTGAAAATGAAATAGACATGACCATTCCTTGAACCCTTCCAAGTTTTAGCATGGATTGCACATTTTTTCCAAAAAATGGAGATTCAATAGCAATTTCATCTGGCATAAATTCTTCTACGATACCCATCACGCGCTCATGAATCTTAAGGAATTTTGCCCCTTGGGTGGTGTATTTCGTTAGGTTTAACACACCATATTGTAATACATGTACTTTATCTCGTGTGATACGAATTAGCCCATATCCCAAATATCGAGTTCCGGGGTCTATCCCTAGAATTATTTTTTCTGCACCAAGGTTTGTAATTTGCGTCATATTCTTCTATTATGTTCATCCATCAAATACCGCGTATCGTTCCAAATCTTTTACCAAAACTTGTTTGGTCAAGACCTGTTAATGAAAATTCCCAAGCGGTATATTTTACTTTTGATGATGGTCCAACACCTGAAATTACCAATTTTGTATTGGATTGTTTAGCTGAATTTGAGGCGAAGGCTACTTTTTTTTGTATTGGAAAGAATGTTGTCAACAATCCAGAAATAGTTAGTGATATATTAGCGAGTGGTCACCAAGTAGGTAATCATACCATGAACCACGCAAATGCATGGAAGTATGGCCAAGAGGGCTATATACAAGATTACCTAGCATGTGAAAAGGTATTCAATCACATGAATATAAAATCCATTGGATTTAGACCTCCTTATGGTCGTGTGAATTCCTATATTTATCATCAATTGTCTGGCATCACCCCTATTTTCATGTGGACATTTTTGACAGGAGACTATAACCAAGATTTATCTGCTCATTCGATTATAAAAGCTGGAATTCGTCACATAAAGCCGGGGTCGATTCTCGTTTTTCATGATAGTGTCAAAGCATTTCCTCGCTTAAAAGTTGTACTTCCCGCTTTGCTAGATTACTGTCTCCAACAAAATTATAAGCCCGAATTATTATGATTGATACACATGCGCATTTATATGATCCGATTTTCAAAGATGAGATTGAGCAACATGTGAAGGATATTAAGGCCGCTGGAGTATCTGAAGTATGGTTGCCTAACTGTGATTTAGCATCTTGGCATCAATTAGCTGATCTTTATGATGCTTTTCCCGATTTCGTGTTGCCTATGATTGGCCTACATCCGACCTATGTAAAAGAAAACTACTGGACTGAATTAGCAGCCTTGGCAAAAATAGTAAATGAACGAAAGGTCATTGCCATCGGTGAAATAGGTTTGGATTATTATTGGGATACGACGTTTCAAAAGGAGCAAATTCATGCCTTTGAGACACAATGTCACTGGGCAATGGATAAGGGATTGTGGATTGATGTGCATTGTAGAAAAGCGTATGCTGATTTGTTACATTTGTTGAAGAAACCAGAATACAAGGCTTTAAGTGGGATAATTCACTGCTTTTCCGGAGATGCTCGAGAAGCTAAGACTTTAGTTGATTTAGGATTTGTGCTCGGTATTGGTGGGGTTATTACTTATAAGAATACCACCTTGTTCAATGACATTAAAGATATTCCATTGACCAATATTGTATTGGAGACGGATGCCCCATATTTAACTCCTGTTCCCTACCGAGGTCAAACGAATTCACCTCAATATATTCCATTAATAGCTCAAAAATTGGCTGATTTGTATGAGGTATCGGTGGATCAATTAATTAAAGTTACGGATGAAAATGCATATCGATTAAAGGCTATCTCAGGTTATTAAGCAGAGAATCTGTTTCAATTTTCCAGTTGTACATGGCCAATTTTAGTCGTTCGGCGATTTTATTTTTTGATTCCCAAAATTTCTTCCAATTTCCTTGAAAGGCTATTTTTCCGTTTTCAATAATGCCCAGTTTGTGACTCATTTTGATGATGTCAACTAAATCATGGCTTATGAGTAAGCATGGGATTTGTTTATAAGCGATTAATTGTTGGATGATTTGTATAAATTCTATTTTCTGCTCGGTATCTAATTGGCTAAATGGCTCATCTAG
>JBEEOB010000132.1:0-4961 GCA_041191865.1 Bacteroidota bacterium | reverse complement strand
AAGATCAATTTGTCTTTGATAAATTTCCAAATGATGCGAGTCATTTCGTCTCCATCAAGCTCAACGACCGGGTTGGCCACTTTAATTTTTTCCATTTTGATACAGATTGTTTATAAGCTTTCAAATAATCGGGCTTAGGCACGATTAATCTTGCAAAGGTAAATAAGGAATTCTTTTTTATTCACGATTTTGAGGTAAATTTGACGGATTGAATCAATATTTTTTATGGAAACGGTTATTAAGATTGCCTGTCAGGATGAAAAAGGTCTCGTGCATAAAATCACAGGCATTTTATACGATAAATTATTAAATGTCACGCGCACCAATGAATTTGTGGACGAGGCATTTAATCAGTTTTTTATGCGGGTTTCCTATGTAGGAAATTGTGATATCGACCAGTTAAATGCCGAATTGAAATCCGTTCTTCCGGTAGATGCAACGGTCGAAATCATTCCTCCTGCAATTAAGCGTGTCGTTTTACTCGTTACGAAAGAGCATCATTGCCTGGGGGATTTATTAATTCGCTCCCAATTTCAAGATCTTCCTTTTCAGATTTCAGCAGTTATTGGAAATCATGCTGTATTACAGGGTTTATGTGAGCAATTCAACATGCCCTTTCATTTAGTCCATGCGGATGGCCTATCCCGGGAAGCCCACGAAAAAAGGGTCGAGGCTCAAATTGATGCCTATGCGCCAGATTATATTGTGTTAGCCAAATACATGCGAATCCTAACGCCGGCCTTTTCTGCCAAGTATTTAGGCCGCATGATTAATATTCATCACTCCTTTCTCCCAGCTTTTGTGGGGGCGAAGCCATACCAACAAGCCTTTGATCGCGGCGTCAAAATTATCGGTGCCACAGCGCATTTTGTTACAGATGATCTCGATGAGGGCCCCATCATCTGCCAAGATGTTGTCGCGGTCAATCACACTTTTTCGGCCAAAGAGATGGCTAAGGCTGGGAAGGATGTAGAAAAGATTGTCTTAGCAAATGCCTTGAAAATGGTTTTCGAGGATCGTGTATTCATGCATCAGAATAAGACCATCATTTTTGATTAAGAAATTGCATCAAATTGCGTAAATTGCATTCCTTTTTTATCATACTATGTTTGAAAATTTAAGTTCCAAGTTAAGTACCGCGATGCGGACCCTCAAAGGAAACGGACGCATTACCGATGTGAACGTAGCCGCAACTGTCAAAGAAATTCGACGGGCTTTGATGGATGCCGATGTTAACTATAAAGTTGCCAAAGAAATCACCGATCGTATCAAGGATCAGGCCATGGGCCAAAAAATCTTGATCTCCGTTGAGCCAGGCCAATTATTAGTTAAAATTGTTCAGGAGGAGCTAACCCAATTAATGGGTGGAACCAAACAAGACATTAACCTCAAAGGTGATCCAGCTGTGGTTTTAATCGCTGGTTTGCAAGGTTCAGGTAAAACAACTTTCTCAGGAAAATTAGCCCAACACATTAAGAAAGGAGGCAGAAATGTCTTGTTGGTTGCCTGTGATATCTACCGACCTGCCGCGATTGACCAATTGAAAGTATTAGGGGAGCAAGTAGACGTTGAAGTTTACGCAGAACCAGAAAATAAGGATGCCGTTTCCATCGCGCAGAACGCCTTGTCTTATGCCCGTAAAATGGGCAAGAAAGTTGTGATTGTCGATACTGCCGGTCGTTTGGCGGTTGATGAGGCGATGATGAATGAGATTGCCGCAGTGAAAGAGGCCATTCGTCCAACGGAGATTTTATTTGTCGTGGATTCCATGACAGGACAAGATGCCGTGAATACGGCCAAGACCTTCAACGATCGTTTGAACTTTGATGGCGTTGTCTTAACTAAATTAGATGGTGATTCGCGCGGTGGGGCAGCCCTCTCCATCCGTCAGGTAGTTGATAAACCGATTAAGTTTATCTCAACAGGAGAGAAAATGGAAGCCTTGGATTTGTTTTATCCTGACCGGATGGCAAATCGTATCTTGGGCATGGGTGATGTGCTTTCCTTGGTAGAACGTGCGCAACAAGCCTTTGATGAGGAAGAAGCAGCTCGCTTAAATAAGAAGATTCGTCAAAATAATTTCTCATTCGAAGATTTCTATGCGCAATTGCAGCAAATCAAGAAAATGGGTAACATCAAGGATTTGATGGGCATGGTACCAGGCATGGGACAAGCCGTAAAAGATGTAGATATTTCGAATGACTCATTCAAGCCAATCGAAGCGATTATCCAATCGATGACTTTGAAGGAGCGTCAAAATCCCGATATTTTGAACCCGACGCGCAAGAACCGCATCGCGGCTGGTTCGGGGACATCGATCCAACAAGTGAATGGCTTGCTAAAGCAATTTGAAGACATGCGTAAAATGATGCGCATGATGAACAAAGTGCAAGATGGTAAAATGAAAATGCCGAACATGGGAAACATGTTCAAGCGATAAATTTGGCAAAGCCTTGATTCTATTTGCGAATCAAGGCTCCCAATTCCTTCTCAAAGCGCGTGATCAACCGATCCATCGTCGCATCAATTACTTTATCCGTTAGTGTTTGCGTCTCATCTTGCAAGGTAAAGGAAACCGAATAGGATTTTTTCCCTTCGCCCAAGTTCTTGCCTACATAGACATCAAAAACAGCTACATTTTTCAATAGATTTTTTTCCGTTTGTTCCGCTACGCGTTGGATCGCTTGTAGGCTGACGCTTTGGTCTAATACCAACGATAAATCGCGGCGAACCTCAGGGAACTTCGATATCTCTTGATAGACAAAATTGCCTTTCTCTTGTTTCACCCAGAAATCCCAGTCGAAATCAGCCATGAACACCTCTTGCTTCACATCGAATTTTTGAGCCAATTTCGGATGAACTAATCCCAAAGAAACCACAGGTTTTTTATTAACGTTAATGGTCAAACCATAGGCGTAAACCTGCGATTGCTCGATGACCGTTGTGTCAAATTGCGCGACGCCCAATTGCTTCATCGTCGCGATGACCTGCGCATACATTTGATGTAATTGGCTCTTTTGCGGCGCATGTGACCATGTTTCGCCTTCCCAAAGTCCTGAAGTATAAAGCGCTAAATGGCGTTTTTCGATAAATTTTTCGCCTTTTTTATGGTAAGTCTTTCCAAATTCGAAAAGCTTCAAATCTTTTTGTCGGCGATTGATGTTGTGCGCCAAAACCTCTAAACCGTGGAACACCAAATGCTGGCGCATGACGCCTAAGTCTTCCGACAAGCGGTTTAAGATTTCAACGGTGTCAAATGTCAAATCTTTAGCGATTAAGCTATGGTATTCGCCTTTCGTAAGCGAGTTGCTGATGATTTCTTGGTAACCTTTGGCCGCTAGGCTTTGTCCGATGGTTAATTGGACTTTCTCCTTGTCTAGCGCAGGAAATTCCGAGATAAATTTGGCACTAAGGTTTTCAGACAAGGGGATGTTGTCTAATCCATGAATACGTAAAATTTCTTCGATCATATCAGCTTCGCGTGTGACATCCACCCGGTAAGCAGGGGCAATGGCGGTGAAGCCATCTGCCGACTTATTTTTCAATTCAAAATCCAATGCGACCAAGATCTCTTGGATGCGTTCTGCACCAATTTCAATACCGATGAGCTGTTTGATGCGCGCATAGGTCATATTGATTTCTGCTAAAGTAGGCTTTTCTGGGTAGTAGTCAACCAAGTCAGAACTGATTTGTCCACCCGCAATCTCTTGAATTAAAAGCGCGGCATATTGAATGGCAAAGGCTTTAGCCTCAATGTCAGTTCCACGCTCAAAGCGGAAGGATGCATCCGTTTTTAAACTGTGTATTTGTGCTGCTTTACGGATACGTTCGGGTTTAAAATAAGCAACCTCTAGATAGATACGTGTGGTGGAATCTTGAATCGATGAATCTGCACCGCCCATGACCCCAGCTAAACCAATCGGTCCTTCTGCATCACAAATCATGATTTCTTCTCCTGATAAAGTTCTTTCTGTGCCATCCAATGTGGTAAATTTCGTTCCCGCTTTCGCTTGGTCTACGATTAATTTTCCACCGCGCAATTGCTTCCAATCGAAGGCATGCATCGGTTGGCCTAATCCATGGCAGATATAATTCGTCACGTCGACAATGTTGTTTATGGGACGCAAGCCGATGGCCGATAAGCGTTCTTGTAACCATGCTGGAGATGGACCTACTTGAACACCATCAATGGTTAGTCCGCAAAAACGTGTACATCCGGAGTCCAGAATAGTAACATCAATCGGGAATGCGTTATTTGCAATCTTGAATGCAGATACATCGGGTAATTTCACCTCGATGCCACTCACGGCTTTAATATCGCGCGCAACACCCCAGTGGGAGGCAGCATCCGCGCGGTTTGGCGTTAGGCCGATTTCCAACACAAGGTCTGAATCAATTTGGAAATAGCTTGCCGCTGGTGTTCCGTTTGGCAAGCTTGTATCCAAAATCAAAATACCGTCATGGGATGTCCCTATGCCAATTTCGTCCTCCGCACAAATCATACCCTCTGACGGTTGGCCGTAAACTTTACGTTTTTCAATCGTAAATAATGCCTTTCCGGTATTGTCGTACAAGGTTGTGCCCGGCGTTGCCACAATGACTTTTTGACCTGCGGCTACATTCGCCGCTCCACATACGATGGTCAATCGTTCATCGAGTCCTGCATCAACAGTTGTCAGGCTAAGCGTTTTTTCTTTTACTTCAAATTTTTCACAGCTTATTACTTCTCCGACCACAAAACCACGCAATCCGCCTGGGATTTTTTCGTGTGCTTCGATGCCCTCCACTTCTAAACCTGTATTTGTTAATAGAACATCGAGTTCTTCTGCTTGACCTTGTAGGGGCAAACGAGCCAAATCAATAAAATCACGTAACCAATTAATCGAAATCTTCATATTGCTGAATTAGCGGGATAACTTCATTTTATAATCCACAGAAACCTTCCCGCGGGTAATGTCACT
>JBEEOB010000131.1:0-14679 GCA_041191865.1 Bacteroidota bacterium | reverse complement strand
TGGTAGACACGCTACTTTGAGGTGGTAGTGCCGCTTTAGGTATGGGAGTTCGAATCTCCCCATCGTCACGAAATTTTTTGTTTAATCTGTAAATCATGTTGAAGATGAAGCCTTACAGTGTATTACTTTACTATAACTATACTCCAATTCCCAATCCCGAGGAGTATCGTATCAAACACCACCTTTTTTGTATTGAAAACAATTTGCTTGGCCGTATCATCGTGGCCGCAGAAGGTTTAAATGGGACAGTTTCAGGTCTCAAAGCGGATTGCGATGCTTACATGTGCTGGTTAGAAAATGATCCCATTTTTGCGGGTACTGATTTTGATTTTAAAATTGAATCAAGTGACGTGCATACATTTACTAAGCTTCATGTTCGTGTGAAAGCTGAAATTGTACACTCCGACCTACCTGTCAATCCGCGTGTGAAAACAGGTAAGCACTTGAAACCAAAAGAATTTAAGGAGATGTTGAAAAACGATCCTGATGTGGTTTTGGTGGATATGCGTTCCAACTACGAACATGAGCTGGGTAAATTCAAAGGAGCTTATACCTTTGATATGGAGAATCTGCGCGATTTGCCAAATCATGTTCAAGAAATCGAACACCTGAAAGACAAAAAGGTGATTACCTATTGTACTGGTGGAATCAAGTGCGAAAAAGCATCTGCTTATTTATTGGAAAAGGGATTTGAAAATGTATACCAACTACATGGAGGGATCATTAAATATGGTTTAGAGGAAGGTGGAGAGGATTTTGATGGTTCTTGTTATGTATTCGATAATCGGGTAGCTACTCCGGTGAATTCAGTAAATCCGGAAGTAATATCCAAATGTCATGTTTGTCAAGAACGTTCGGATCACATGGTGAACTGTGCAAATCCAGTGTGTAATGAGCATTTAGCGATATGCCCGAGTTGCCTGAAAGAAATGGAAGGTGCTTGTTCGAAGGAATGTAAAGAACATCCGCGCAAACGCCCTTACAATGAAAAAGGATATTATTCCAAAAATTCAGTTGGGTATTCGCCCGAATTAGGATTTAAGTCCTTTGGAAGAAACGAAAAAATTGAAAAGAAAAAAATGGCTCAATCTTGAGCCATTTTTTATTTGTTAACCTCTTCCACACGAAAACGTGTGATATCCTTGATTAATTCAAGTGGCATGGGTAAATGATAGGGAAATTTAACGGCTCCCTTTGAACCCTCAAATGCACTCAATCGCTCCTGAAATACAACCAATGGTTTGGGCGTTGGGTAAAAGCCCAAATGATTATTCCATGCAGCAAAATGAACCAAGTTCTTTTTATACTTGAACGTAGGCATCCCATAGGCCATTGTCTCTTCTGTGCCTTCCGGCACAACACTACGAATCGCATCTCGAACTTCACGTAAGATTTTCTGAGTAGCTTCAGGGAACGTATTGATGTAATCTTCCATATAATTAGGCTAATTGACGATGTCTAACAAATAGAAATAAAGGAAATGCAAAGGCAAATCCAATTAAGACAGTTGCTAATAAATAGAGGTAAAGGTATTTCATTTTGATGCGGATTCCTTCGACCAACATAAAAAAGGTCCCAGCGATGGCACCCGTCCAAAAATCAAAAGTTAAACTTTTGGCATAGGGATTTGATGTCCATGTACTTTGGATAAAGTTTAACACATCAAAGTGACCGTTGTTTTCCTGCATGCCAATGAAAACATAGGATACGGTAATTCCACCTCCAACAAGTGACAGGATTAAATAAAAGTAATGTGCGTTTTTCATAGTATTTGCTTTATGTAGATTTGACGACCTCTTAATTCGATGTAATCTCCTACCCTTTTTCCCATTAACAAGACCCCCAATGGAGATTCGGGTGAAATTGCATAAATGGATTCCGTTGAACATGTAATCTGTCCCATCCCAATAGCCATGTAATAGGTTTCAAAATTAGTCTCAATCATCGAACCCAGCGAGACAAAATCTGTTCTCTTGTTCGAGTCAATGGACTTTATTTTACCCAATTGTTGTTGGTAGATATCGATACTAGCACTCAACTTATCCATTTCCCGTTGCATCATCTCTCGACCAGTTTCAAATTTATCACCCGCACTGCTTTTGGTATCAGAATCGCGCGATTCTTTGGCAAGACTTAAATCGTGTTTTGCCTGTTGAATTTGGCTCTCCAATAGCGCGATGATCTTTTGGTGTATTTCTTCTTTGCTCCCGTGCATGTAATGGATATGAATTCGAAAATTATCAATAATTTCGCGGATGACCTATTTCTCACCCACCGACTTAATCATAAATCCCGACGGGAGTTCCTATCATTTGGCAATTCGCCCTGATCAAGTTACAGACCATATAATATTGGTGGGCGATCCTGAACGTGTTCCAAAAGTATCTCAATATTTTGATCGCGTTGATGTCAAAATCCACAAAAGGGAGTTTGTGAGTCATTTTGGAGAACTAAATGGAAAACGAATAGGTGTAATTTCCAGCGGGATTGGTGCGGATAATGTGGAGATCGTATTGAATGAATTGGATGCATTGGTCAATATTGATTTTGATACGCGTCTCACGAAAAATTCACACAGATCTTTAAATTTGATTCGATTAGGTACCTCGGGAAGTATTCAAGAATCTATCCCCGTAAATACCTTTTTGATTTCGGAAGCTGCCATAGGCTTTGATAATTTAGCGCAGTTTTATGGTTTTTCAGGTCCGAATTTGTTGGATGAAGCAGGGTTAAAGCTTTGGGCATCTTCCATCAATTATCCGATTTCATTGTATGGTGCGAAAGCTAGTTCAACGCTATTAAATCAATTCGCATCGATTCCTTTGCGTGGATATACACTAACAGCTCCCGGTTTTTATGCTCCTCAAGGAAGAACAGTTCGGATGAAATCAATATTGCCTGATTTTTTACAAGATGTTTCTGCAAATGATTTTGAGGGGCACATGATTACGAATATTGAAATGGAAACAGCGGCATATTATGCTTTTGCCTCGTCCATGGGGCATGAAATGATTTCCTTGAATGCGATTCTAGCGAATCGAATCACGCATGAGTTTTCTTCAGATCCAGAAGGCCAAATGCGGAAGCTTATTGAATTGGCGCTAGATTCAATTGCATAACATAATCATCCATGACATAGCCATTGCCTATATCCAACACCATTTCCTTAGCACGGATGAAACCCATTTTTTCGTAAAAATGAACGGCAGAATTGTACTTGTTCACATTCAGTTCAATGTGACCTACGCCTGCTTTCAAGCCAATTTGCTTGATGAATTCAATGATTTCACTTCCTGTGCCTTTTGACTTTTGATCAGGATCTAAATAGATTTTATGCAGTTTCATTTTACCAGGTTCTACCACCTCAATGGAGAAGTATCCTAAGGTATCATGGCCATTCACTGCCAAATAAAACTCAATTGAAGATCCTATTTGCTTCTGAAGAACCTCGCTTGAATACATCAAGTCTAACATGTACAAGGTTTGCTCCTCGGCTAAAATGTGCCCGTAAGTAGGTCGCCATGCTTTTTCAGCGATTTGTTGGATAACAGTGATGTCAGAAATGTCAGCTTTTCTAAATTGCATAGCTTATTTTAATGCGCGCAAATTTGTAAATTGCTTACAAATATACAATCTATGAAGCCACTTATTTTAATTGCCAACGATGATTCCATCACTTCCAAAGGAATCCGGGTGTTAACTGAAATTATGTCGGAACTGGGTGAAGTCGTTGTAATTGCTCCCGATTCACATCAGTCGGGCATGGGACATGCAATCACGATGGGTATACCTTTACGCGTCACAGAAACACATGATTTTGGTCCGAATATTAAGTCCTATAAATGTTCGGGTACTCCTGCTGATTGTGTGAAAATAGGAAAACACTTGATTTTAAAGGACCGAAACATTGATTTAGTCGTTTCAGGAATCAATCACGGTTCTAACGCTTCTATTTCTGTCTTGTATTCGGGAACCATGTCGGCGGCGATTGAAGCGGCTATGGAAGGTATTCCAGCGATTGGTTTCTCTTTGTGTGATTTTAAGTCGGACGCTGATTTTAGTCATTGCCACGATTACATCCTGAAAATTAGTAAACAAGTGTTAGTTCATGGCTTGCCTAAAGGTTTAACGCTGAATGTGAATTTTCCGGCTAAAGCTGAGACTGCTCCCAAAGGAATTAAGGTTGTTAAACAAGCTGATGCGGTGTATCGGGAGCGATTTGCCGAGCGTAAAGATCCTTACGGCCAATCTTATTATTGGATGGATGGCGATATCGAACATTTTGATAAAGGAAATAATACCGACTTGGATGCGCTGGAGGAAAATTATGTCAGTATTGTTCCCATCAAGTATGATCTAACGGATTATGACGAACTAAAGGAGATGCAAACTTGGGACCTTTAACGCATACGTTAATAAGGTCGTAATGGATAATACATCTTTAATTTCCCCGTTGAGGGCCATCTGAATGGCTTCTTTTACGGGGATTTTTTTTATTTGTAATTTTTCTGTGTCTTCTGGCGTGGCTTCAGAAAAAGCTAATCCTTCCGCAAGGTACATGATGGCCTTTTCATCTGTCACCGAATTTGAGAGATAATTTTCGCCCAATATTGTCCAATGAGATGCAATAATTCCCGTTTCTTCTTTTAGTTCGCGTTTTGCGGCCTCTAAGGTAGATTCATTTTGACACCCCCCTTCGGGTAATTCCCAGGAATAGGCATCAATGGTGTAGCGATATTGGCCAACTAAAAAGGTGTTGCCTTCCGTGTCAATAGGTAATATGGCAATGGCTTGATTTTTGAAATGCACTTTCCCATAAATGCCTGGTTCGCCATTGGGTTTAATGACATCGTGATGCTCTAAGCGAATCCACGCGTTTTCATATGCCTGTGTAATTTGGGTTGTTTTCCAAGGGTTTGTTTCCTGTTCCATCCAACAAAAATACTATCTTTGTTAAGATTTAACGCGCATGAAACAAAGGCTTATTATTTTTTCGTTTGTATTGAGTTTGCTAATCATGGCAGCTAAGTTTTATGCTTATTATATAAGTGGGTCTACTGCTATTTTAACCGATGCTTTGGAATCGATCATCAATGTGGTCGCCGCGGCATTTGCGTATTATTCTGTTTATTTAGCCTCCTTACCCCGTGATTTAAATCATCCCTATGGTCATGGGAAAATTGAATTTTTTGCATCTGGATTAGAAGGTGTCTTAATTTTATTAGCATCGGCGTATATTTTCTTGCATGCATCCCAACATTTAATCGCGACTCCTTCGTTGGTTCGATTGGATTTAGGCATGTATATCTCCCTTGGTTCTGCGTTCTTAAACGGAATGATGGGTTTTTACCTAGTTAGATTAGGGAAATCATCTCATTCTCCTGCCCTTGTTGCCGATGGGAAACATTTGACCTTAGATGCCTATAATGGACTCCTAATTGTCTTTGCCTTAGGATTGACTTTTTTTACAAATTGGATTTGGGTTGATGCGGTGGCTTCTATTGTTTTTTCCTTGTTGATGTGTTGGCAAGGGATTCGACTCGTAAGAGAATCTGTGGCTGCCTTGATGGATGAAACGAATCCTGCCGTGTTTAATAAAGTTATCGAATGGATTACCCAACATCAAAAGCCCACTTGGATTGATTTACATAATCTTCGAATCCAGCAATATGGAGGGGATTTACACATTGATTGCCACGTAACACTTCCGCGTTATTGGGATTTAAGTCGTGTACACGATGAAATCCATGATTTCGAAGTAACCATGGGTCAAGTTTTGCCTACTGAAATAGAGATTTTTGTACACGTAGACCCTTGTCTGGATGCATGTTGCTCACATTGCGAAATAAGCGATTGCCCAATTCGGACTCATGCTTTTAGCAATAAGATTGAATGGACTGCTAAAAATATGGCACTCAATCAAAAGCACTTCAACGAACTTTAAGCCGGTTTGAGGCTTCCCATACCGCCATCCACACCAATGATTTGGCCTGTGATCCAGGTATTTTCAGGTGCTAATAAAAATGCCGTTAGGTTCGCTATATCGCTTGATTCACCTACTCGACCAAGGGGATGACGCTTTCCTCCCGCTTCGATTTTCTCTGGACTATTTAATAAGCCAGCTGCCAAAGGAGTGTTTGTCAAAGATGGGGCAATCGCATTCACACGAATTTGCTGACTCGCTAATTCCGCTGCCAATGATTTCGTTAAGCCCTCAATAGCACCTTTGGAGCTAGCAATCGATGCATGGAATCCCATGCCTGTTTGAACGGCCACCGTGCTGTACAATACGATTGAACCTCCGCCATTTTGCTTTAAGTTTGGTAAATAGGCTTGAATCGTTTTAACCGCTCCCAATACATTAAGCTGAAAATCTGATTTAAAATCATCTTGACTTAAGCGGTGGAAGGGTTTTAATACGATACTGCCAGGGCTATAAACGATGCCCGAAATGGGACCTTCGATGCTTGGTAAAGCCTCTTCGGAATTTGCATCCCAAACATGATTTTCACATGCAGCATTTGAAGTACGCGAAATGTTAATTACGCGATGTCCAGCTGCCAATAAATTATCTGCTGTAGAAGCACCAATTCCGTGGCTTGCGCCTACAATAATGTAAATTCCCAAAATAGCTTAGTTATGTAGTGAGTCTAAAAATTCACGTTTAGTTGAATCTTCCTGAAATTTACCCCCGTAAAAAGAAGTTATCGTCGACGTTGCATCGTCCTTAACTCCGCGAGATGAAACACATAGGTGTTTCGCATCAATGAATACAGCTACGTGCTCAGTTTTTAATACTTTCTGTAGGTATTTGGCGATTTGCATTGTTAAACGCTCTTGAACTTGTGGGCGTTTTGCGAAGTATTGAACGATGCGATTGAGTTTTGATAAACCAATCACTTGTCCAGAAGAAATATAGGCAATGTGTGTGCGCCCAACGATAGGTACGAAATGGTGCTCGCAATTAGAATAAAAACTAATGTTTTTCTCAATGAGCATTTCGTTGTATCCGTATTTATTTTCAAACAAGGCTACTTTAGGCTCATTCGCCGGATTTAAGCCATTAAAGATTTCTTCAATATACATTTTTGCAACACGCTTGGGTGTTCCACGCAATGAATCATCTGTTAAGTCTAAACCTAATGTTAACATGATCTCACGAAAGTGAGATTCAATTTTAGCTATTTTTTCTGCATCAGAAAGAACAAAGGCATCCTCCCTCATCGGTGTTTCGATCGAGGTGGCTACGTGATTGTCTCCAATTTCCTCGTCGGTCAACAAGAAACGGTCAGTATCAATTAGCAGGGAATTCAACGAAATTTCTTTCTGTTTCATATAATTTAATTTTAATATCTAAAGCAGTGTTTATGTGTGGTCTTAACTTATTGTAAATCACTAACGCGATATTTTCGGCGGTAGGATTTAAGTTAGCGAACTCAGGAACATCTAAATTTAAGTTTCGGTGATCGAATTTCTTACAAACTTCACGTTGAACTAAATCAGACAAAACCTTCGTATCGATGACATAACCTGTTTCTGGATTAATTGTTCCCGTAACTTGAATAATTAATTCATAATTGTGTCCGTGGTAGTTGGGATTGTTGCATAATCCGAAAATTTCTTTGTTTTTTTCGTCGCTCCAAGCTGCGTTATGCAAGCGGTGTGCGGCGTTAAAATGTTCTTTTCTGAAAATGCTTACTTTGGGTTGCTCGCTCATTTTTTTATAATTCTTATAAATTTACAAGAGTAATTTCATTAAATTTCATTTTAATCATCTAATTAACCTATCTAACTATAAATGAAACGGAGAAATTTTATTGCAAAATCTCTTGTCTATACTTCAGGTGCCGCTATTTTGCCGCATTTATCCCAATCACAACATACACAACAAACGAAAGTACGATTAGGTTTCATTGGTGTGGGACTTCGTGGTCAAAATCATTTGGAAATGGCTTTGTACCGAGAGGATGTTGAAATTGTTGCCATCTGCGATATTGATCCCAATGCCATTCAAATTGCGCAAAAAATGATTGCTGATAAAGGCCGTAAACCTGCCGTAGCTTATCAAAAAGGTGATCATGATTTTGAAAACCTTGCAAAAAGATCAGATATCGATGGTGTTGTTATCGCCACACCTTGGGAATGGCACGTTCCCATGGCTTTGGAAGTAATGAAACAAGGGAAATATGCGGGTATAGAAGTGTCCGCTACGGTGACCTTACAAGAGTCTTGGGATTTGGTTAATATGTATGAGAAAACGGGGTCACATTGCATGATTTTGGAAAACGTATGTTACCGACGTGATGTGATGGCTACGTTAAATATGGTTCGACAAGGGATGTTTGGTACCCTTTCTCATGTTCAATGCGGTTATCAGCATGATTTACGTGAAGTCAAATTTAATGATGGTAAACAGGCCTACGGTGGCGGTGTTGAATTCGGAGCGAAGGGATTTTCAGAAGCGAAATGGCGAACCCAACATTCCATTGACCGCAATGGTGATTTATATCCTACGCATGGTTTAGGCCCCGTAGCCGAAATGTTGAATATTAACCGAGGTAATCAATTCGCTTATTTGACCTCTATGGCTTCTCCAGCCCTAGGATTACATCAATACATTGAAGAAAAAGGTGGAAAAGATCACCCGAATGCTAAAGTTAATTTCAAGTGTGGTGATATCGTTCAAACGATGATCAAATGTCACAATGGGGAAACGATTTTAATTACGCACGATACCAATTTGCCTCGTCCCTATTCCTTAGGATTCCGTGTTCAAGGTACGAAGGGGATTTGGATGGAAGATAATAAGTCAATTTATTTAGAAGGCGTTTCGCCGAAAGCGCATCGTTGGGAAGATTACAAACCTTATCAAGAGAAATACGATCATCCTCTTTGGAAGGCGCATGCTGCTGATGCCGAAAATGCGGGACATGGAGGAATTGATTATTTTGTTTTAAGAGCATTTATTGAAGCAATTAAGGCAAAAGTAGCTCCACCGATCGATGTGTATGATGCTGCAGCATGGTCTGCTATCTCACCACTTTCGGAAGAGTCGATTGCCAAAGGCTCCGCTCCTATTCAAATTCCAGATTTCACCCGTGGAAAATGGAAAACCAATAAACCTATTTTTGCTTTAAACGATCAATACTAATCTTATGACAAACACAAAACAATCCAATGGCCCTTTAATCATGATCGGAATACTCTTTTTTGTATTCGGATTTGTTACATGGGTTAATTCAGTTCTGATTGCTTTTTTTAAGGCAGCGTTCCAACTGAATAACTTTCAATCTTTATTGGTTACCTCTGCATTTTTCATTTCCTATTTTGTTATGGCCATCCCATCTTCATGGGTGTTAGCCAAAACAGGATTTAAAAATGGGATGTCATTTGGTCTTCTAGCCATGGCTGCAGGTACTTTGTTATTTATTCCCGCAGCAAAAGCTGCGAATTACCCCTTATTCCTTCTCGGTTTATTTGTGATTGGAACGGGTTTGGCTTTACTTCAAACCGCATCAAATCCTTATGTGACAATTTTAGGACCATCTGAATCAGCGGCCCAACGAATTTCGGTCATGGGAATATGTAATAAGGTTGCGGGTATTTTGAGCCAAGTTATTTTCGGTGGATTACTTTTATCATCCGCTGCTGGTCCTGCCAATTTGGAGACGGTGATTATGCCTTATGGCATCATGACGGTCATTTTGGTTGCATTAGCAGCTTGGGTGCGTTTATCTAGTCTACCTGAAGTGGAAGCGGAAGAAACTGCAGAAGAAGCGTTAGCATCAAAATCAAGTGTTTGGGCCTACCCTAATTTAGTTTTGGGCTTAATCGCATTCTTTTTGTATGTGGGTGTGGAAGTTATGGCTGGTGATACGATCATCAATTATGGTGTTTCCAAAGGCTTTAGCATGGATGTAGCTAAATCCTTCACAAGTTATACGCTTTATGGTATGTTGGCCGGTTATGTGGTAGGTATCTTATTTATACCCAAATATTTAAGCCAACAAAAAGCTTTAAACTATTCAGCAATTTTGGGTATCTTATTTTCAGTTGGAGCAGTTGTATTAGACGGTTATTTGTCCGTATTATCCATTGCATTATTAGGGCTTGCCAATGCATTAATGTGGCCTGCCTTGTGGCCGTTAGCGATCCAAGGATTAGGTAAATTTACGAAAATTGGTTCAGCCTTCATTATCATGATGATTTCAGGAGGGGCTTTGATTCCTTTGGTGTATGGTTCTATCGCGGATCAATTAGGTGACACGCAATTAGCGTATGTGATTATGATTCCATGCTATTTATTTATTCTTTTTTATGCAACAATTGGCCATAAAAAGAGTTCATGGTAGTAGAAAGATAAGTTTTAAGTCAGCCCCATCTTTCCATTGGTAGATGGGGCTTTTCTTTGTATTTTTGTTTTATGACTCGACTCATTGAATCTCCGAATGCGCATTTGATTGCTGATGGTAATCAGTATGCTCCCTCCCTTTGGTCTTATCAACGGCGCGAAACGATTCCTGTGCAAATTGGTGATTTGTACATGGGTTCTGATTTCCCGATTCGGATTCAATCCATGACTACGGTCGACACGATGGACACCCAAGGTTCAATTGATCAATGTATTCGCATGATCGATGCAGGTTGCGAGTTGGTTCGAATTACGGCCCCATCAGTCAAAGAAGCACAAAATTTAGAGAATATTCGAAACGGCTTGCGTGCACGTGGTTATCATACACCATTGGTTGCGGATATTCATTTTACACCCAATGCGGCGGAATTAGCTGCTCGCATCGTTGAAAAAGTTCGTATCAATCCAGGTAATTACGCCGACAAGAAACGTTTTGAGACGATTGATTATACTGATGTATCCTATCAAGCGGAATTAGATCGTATCCGCGACAAGTTTTTGCCTCTTGTGAAAATTTGTAAAGAATATGGTACTGCCATGCGAATCGGTACAAATCACGGTTCTTTGTCAGATCGTATTTTAAGTCGGTATGGTGATACCCCGCTAGGAATGGTCGAGTCTGCCTTGGAGTTTTTACGTATTTGTGAAGATGAACAGTATTCGAACATCGTTCTTTCGATGAAATCATCCAATACGCAAGTGATGGTAGAAGCCTATCGTTTGTTAAGTAAGAAATTGGCAGATGGTGGTTTTAAGGCTTATCCGATGCACTTAGGTGTTACGGAAGCAGGTGAAGGAGAAGATGGACGCATTAAATCGGCTGTTGGGATAGGAACACTTTTGGAAGATGGATTAGGCGATACGATTCGTGTATCGTTAACAGAAGATCCGGAATTTGAAATTCCTGTCGCACAAGAGCTTGTGCGCCGCTATGAATTTAGGAGTGCACAGAGTACGCCTATTGAGCCTGTTCAGATGGAGAAGCCATTTGTTTCGCCCATCAACCCATTTGCGCATGAGCGCAGACAAACATCCGAGTTAGCTAATTTTGGAGGACATCAAGTTCCGCGTGTTATTGCTGATTTTTCTCAAATGCCACGTATTCAAATGGAGGATTTAAAGGCTATAGGCCATTTTTATCTTCCTGAGCCTGATAAATGGGCGATGAATGATTTAGGGGCTGATTATATTTATACGGGTAAACATGGAATTGATTTCATGTTACCCAATGGCTTAAAGCAGATTGTAAATTCAGCGTTTTGGGACGGAAATGCGCATGTTTTTCCGTTGTTTACTTGGGAGGATTGGTGCAATGCAAATGCAAAACATGCTGAATTGAATTTTGTTGCTGTAGAAGCTGAAGATTTGACGTCGATACCATTATCAAACTTATCGAATGTCGTTTTAGTGATTCATTCAAGCAATGTGCACCAAATGGCGGCTTTACGTCGAGGCTTTTTTGCTTTGATCCAACAAAACATTCAAGTTCCTGTTGTTATTAAAATTGCTTACCCCAATGTTGATGAGAATCAATTGCAATTGTTTGCACCCACAGACGCAGGAGGATTATTGATTGATGGGTTCGGAGATGGAATTATGTTATCGATGCCATATACGCAAGATAAAAATGCCTTATTAAATGCAACAGCCTTTGGGATATTACAGGCTAGTCGGGTCCGTATTTCGAAAACGGAATATATCTCCTGTCCTTCTTGTGGTCGAACATTGTTTGATTTGCAAGAAACGACGGCGAAGATTCGTCAAGT
This sequence comes from Bacteroidota bacterium, assembly GCA_041191865.1. GTDB lineage: Bacteria > Bacteroidota > Bacteroidia > Cytophagales > Spirosomataceae > Aquirufa. The sequence goes on along the minus strand of JBEEOB010000131.1, from coordinate 2,502 downwards.
AACGGATCATTTGAAAGGGATTAAAATCGGAATTATGGGTTGCATCGTGAATGGACCCGGAGAAATGGCTGATGCGGATTATGGCTATGTGGGTATAGGTAAAGACAAGATTGCCTTATACAAAGGTCAAGAAGTTGTGAAAAAGTCGGTACCAGCTGATTCAGCCGTAGATGAACTAATTACCTTAATTAAAGAAAATGGTGACTGGCGTGAACCGTCAATAAACGAATAGTATTATGAGCAGATTAAAAGAGCAATTTAGAGTAGGCGAAGTTTTTACGTATTTTATTCGCGTATTTCAAAAACCAAAACCCGGAGCTGCAACGAACTTCAACATTCGGACAATGCACACGATTAATAAAATATCGATTGTGATGTTTTTATTTTGTGTATTAGTGATGCTTTACCGCGCTTTCCTTCGCTAATTACTTCAATCCGAATTTACACCAATTCGTCTGTGCGAATTTCAATGCAGCTTTGTCTTTCGTTTTTGATTTAACGAAATCACATAGGTATTGATATTCTTTTGGGCCAGGTGCGCTTGGCAATTCATTGATTAGGTTTTCAATAACCTTGATAGCCGCCATCGCCTTCTTTTGCTTGAACAAGAGCGTACTCTCAGCCATCCACGTTCTCCGAATAATGGATCCTTTGTCAATCTCGCATTTTGCCATTTGATCCTTCAGGCGTTTCAAATCTGCACTCGTTAATTTGTTAATTTGAGAGCTAGTCATCACAATTTGAAATACATTCTCGTAAATCATTTTAACAAGACCTGGATCTGCGATACGATTATATTGGGCTAAGTGACTGACGAAATAATCAAAGAGCACATTATTGTTGTTCATCATGACCATTTGAATGATGTTTAATGCACTTTGACTTGTGTATTGATTGCTAGGCATAACCTTCACCAATTCATTCACCATTTTGATATTGGTAGCTGTATCAGCTGTTAGTCGTGCGAATTGTGCATAGTTAAGTAAGAACGCAAATCCCCGATCGCCTGATTTGAATTTTGTTGCAAAATTGCCGGCTTGTTCAGATGGATTAGCTGCTTTTTGAGCAATACTATTGACATTTAAAATGGAGTTTTCCCGTTCACCAAATGCCTTCGCTTGCACTAATTTCATTGTCTTGGGTTCGAAAAAAAGGAAAGTTGGCGTTGCATTGATAATTACCTTTAACTGCTGCAGAATCCGTTGGCTTTCAGGCTTCCGTATATCCAACTGATAATTGATGAAATTGCTATTGTACAAAGTACCTACTTGAGGCTGTGCGAAAGTTCCTTTAAAGGAATTGCATATGTGGCAATCGGGCGCATACACTTCGACAAACAATAATTTGTTTTGTTGCTTGGCGGTTGAAATAGCCGCATTTAAGCTACTATTTTTCAGGAAGTTAATTCCCTTTTGTGCAAATACACTTGAGGAGATTAACAATAAAAGTAGCAAGAATTTGAATGAACGCATATGCTGTTTTTATTGGCCTTGAGAAGCCGCTGTAATTTCTTTCTTTAAGTTTTGCGAGAGTTTCTTGCAAACTTGTTCAACCTCCAAAGCAAATTCAGAATCCCCAGTTGCTTGTAAGGCTGCATCGCCTACGGTACCCATGATTTCGATAAAGAAACGCTTCATATCAAGCACCTCCATGTCTTTGGTCCACAAGGGTAAAGCTAATGTTCCTTTGTGATAAGGGTCCCAAGTAGCTACCAATATCGCCTTCGTTTCTTCTATACCTTCGTTTGGGTTATCTGTCGCTGACCAAGAGATCTGTTCAGGAATACTATTGTCGTCTAATTGTATTTTGAAATTAATTTCAGAATGTTTCATTTGGGCTATTTGTTTTTCGATTCATCCATGTGTTTCCAAACGAATTAAATCGTATTTTCGTACAAAAGTAAGAAAACTAAATGGTTCGAGCAGAAATAATTACCATTGGCGATGAGATTCTCTATGGCCAAATCTTGGATACCAACACCCAATGGATCAGCTTAGAACTCGATAAAATCGGGATTAAAACCGTGCGTAAGTCATCTGTGGGTGATCAGCGTGAAGAAATCGTACAAATCCTTCAAGAAGCGCAAAAACGTGCTGATATTGTCTTTATAACGGGTGGTCTAGTGCCAACCAAAGACGATCTAACGAAGAAAATCTTGGCAGATTTCTTTGATTGCAAGTTGGAGTATCACCCGGAGGCTTTGTCGGATGTCACGGAATTTTTTGCAAAACGAGGACGTGAATTGAGTGATATTAATCGCGATCAGGCCTTGTTGCCTACTAAATGCACATTTATCCCGAATAAACAAGGTACAGCTCCTGCGATGTGGTTCCACGAGCAAGATACCATTTGGGTTTCCATGCCAGGCGTTCCCTTCGAAATGAAGGCAATTATGGAGACGGAAGTATTACCTAGAATCACCCAGCATTTTAAATTACCTGTTATTGTTCATCAAATTCGAAAAGTCGTTGGAATAGGGGAATCTTATTTGTCGGATTTAAT
>JBEEOB010000130.1:0-22602 GCA_041191865.1 Bacteroidota bacterium | reverse complement strand
GTTAAGAGTGCTTGCACATTTAGCTAAATTGACTTTTTAATTTTGGGTTCCGTAGCTCAGCTGGATAGAGCAACTGCCTTCTAAGCAGTAGGTCTTTGGTTCGAATCCAAACGGAATCACAAATCTTTTTCCATTATAATTCTATTTTTATTTTGCACGAGAATAAATTATTTAATTGGAAAGTTTCTTTGGGCATCATACTCATTTGGATTGCCCCTCCATTTATCTATTTCTTGAAAGAATTATTAGGTATTGGTCAAACATCCTTATTTACAGGGGTAGTTTATAGTACGAGTTTAATTCTCCTAATAAATCATATTCCTTTAAAGTATTTTTATCGTGGAAATGAAATGTTAGCTTTCACGGGATTAAGTTTCTTTTTTTTAGGTTTCTTTTACTTCATTTTTTACAATAGTCAACGTTCATCCATTGTAGTTGATGCCATCAATTTTACGATATTAATTGGTTTTATCTATTGCATTTTTCGGGTTGATAATGAGGTTCAATATTACTTACCTGTAATTATTTTGTTTATTACACTGATTAATAATATTGCGCTAATTTATTCTATTTCGACGAATCCTAATTATGTTTTAGGTGCTCGAGCCACTGTCCAATATAACAAAGGGACAGGGGAGGACTTTTCAGGTAATCCCATTGTATTTGGTAGAAATGCTGTGGCCGGTCTTATCATTTCCTTTTTGATAATTCAAAAAAAAGCACTTGATTTTATTGGAAATAAAAGTGTTAGAATAAATTTAATTTCTCATATCAATTTATTAGTCAGTTTTATTGTTCTAATATTAACACAAACGCGTGGTAATTTTATTTCGGTCGCTTTATGTATTGTATTTTATATTTTCTTTGGAAATTATGAAATACTTAAAGGAGTTAAGAGCCAGAAAATCACCATTATTTATTATCTGATCCTGTTGGGCATTTTACAATATTTTAATAAGGCTTTTAAAATTATTGAAACTTTTAATCGCTATTCTGACCAAGCATATGAATTTCTATTGCGTGCATTAAATACGGGTCTGGGGATTAATAATGCAAGTACAACACAAGACGCCTCAGCCTTGAATCGGGTTCAAAATATTAACTTAATAAAGAAAATAATTTCCAGAGATTGGTTTGATTTTATATTCGGAAAAGGATATAAATTTTGGTACGTTGATATTCCTGCGCTTGAAGCATTTGTTAATTTTGGTGTACTCGGTGTAATTTTGTTTTGTGTATTCAACCTTTTCATTCTTTACTACATCATATTAGGGATCAAAACAAATAATCTTTTCCAAAACTTTATAAGTCTATTTTACATTAATTTATTTGTCTCCGTATTTACGGGAGGTAGGCCGCTAGATTTTTCTTATTGGGTATTTTACATTATATTAATACGATTTTTACTAGTCCTTCCCAAAAACAAGTTAGCGAGTGAGTAAACCTGCAAGCGATTTGTCGTTATTTACACATCAACTACATCTATCGTTCGTTGATAAGCTAAAATATGCCTTTTGGTTACTTATTTCAAATGTATTTTTCTTGACCAACATTCCTTACCCGAATTTCATAAAAGTATTTCTACTTCGAATGATGGGATCACAAATTGGTATAGGTGTTGTCATTAAACCTTGGGTGAAAATTAAATTGCCTTGGAAATTAACGCTTGGTAATCATGTTTGGTTAGGCGAATCTTGTTGGATAGATAACATTTCCGAGGTTTATATAGGTAATCATGTATGTATATCACAAGGGGCATTATTATTAACAGGTAACCATGACTATTCTAAACGTAGTTTTGATCTAATGAGTAAGCCAATCATGATAGAAGACGGAGTATGGGTAGGAGCTAAAAGTACAATTGTAGGAGGTGTTACGTTGAAATCACATTGTGTAACAGGTGTTGGTGTTATTGTTTTGCGTGATACAGAGGCATATCAAGTCTATCGTATTAATTCCAATATTCAAGAAAAAGAAAGAGTGATAAAGTAGGCATATGAACAACATTGAAATATTAACAAACAAAGATTTTCAACTACTTATTTCATTTGTAGTAGCCTTGTTTATAACTGTTACGGCCATTCCTGTCATTATAAACATATCAAGATTGAAGGATTTAATGGCCGAAATTAAATCTCGAAGTTCGCATAAAAAACTAACACCTACTTTAGGTGGAGTTGCAATATTTGCGGCTACATTGATTACGTATTTCATTTGGGATAATCCACAGGAAGGTCATGATTTACATTTAACAATATCAGCCATTATAATTTTATTCTTTTTAGGTATTAAGGATGATATTTTAATTCTATCCCCTAAAAAGAAGTTATTAATTCAAATAGCCGCTTCAATCCTTGTTATCAGTCTAGGCAATTTACAGATTTCAAATCTTTATGGGCTTTTGGGGTTAACCCAATTATCTTATAATGTAGGTTTATTTGTAACCATCTTTATTTTCATTTCACTTATCAACGCAATTAATTTAATTGATGGAATTGATGGTTTAGCAGGATCCGTTGGATTATTTGCCAGCTTAATGTTCGCTTATTTATTCTATAAATTGGGCATGTACGCACAATCTACCTTGGCAATGGCTTTATCGGGTTCTTTACTTGGGTTTTTAAGATATAACTGGTCTACAAAAAATAAAATATTTATGGGGGACACAGGTTCTTTAATTGTAGGATTCTTATTGTCATATTTCGCAATTAAATACGTCGTAGTAAATAATAACTATTTGGTTAATCCGCTACTGACGAAAGATGCTCCTCTATTTGCCCTCTCAATATTAATTTTACCTGTTTTTGATACTTTGCGCATGTTTTTTATTCGAATTATGGAAGGAAAATCACCTTTTGAGGGTGACCGAAAACACCTCCATCATGTGCTTATAGACATTGGTTTTTCACATAAATTGGCAACTGCTGTTTTACTCGCTTTTAACATGAGCATTGTTTGTATATTCTCCTATCTAAGTAATTATAGAAAGGAAAGTAACAATCAACTTTTGTTGTATTTAGTAATTGTATTTGCCCTATATTGCATCATTAGCTATTTTCTGTCAAAGAGAATAGACAAAGCTTTAGTCGATCGTATTAAGTTCCGTGATGTAAATAAAGTAGAGCGTTTACGAATTAATGAAAATCAGGATTCTAAAAGCGAAAATTAAGCAATTAAGATAATTAAGAATGAAGAATTTAAGTGACCTACGTAAAGAAATTGATCAAATCGATGATGCTATATTAAAGCTGTTAATCGATCGTATGGATGTTGTAGATGAAGTAGGAAATTTAAAGCGCGCAAATAATAGTTTAATTTATCATCCGGATAGAGAAAAAGAAATTATTGACCGATTGGCTTGTCAACCTACAGGTCGGCTAGGAAAATCCGCTATCGAGGCTATATTTCTTGAAATATTTGGTGTATCTAGAAATCTCGAATTACCAGAAATTATTAGCTTTTTGGGTCCCGAAGGTAGTTTTACGCACCAAGCTGCAGAATCTAGGTTTGGTGCTATAGCCGACTATATCTCATTACCTTCCATTAAATCGATTTTTGATTCTGTTGACTCTGGCCGTGCAAAGTATGGAATTGTTCCAATTGAAAATAATCAAGAGGGAATGGTTAAGGAAACGTTAGATTTATTAAATGAACGATCTCTTTTTATCATTTCGGAAATAATTATTCCAGTCAATTTTTGTTTAGCAACCAAAGAACATGACATTAATGCCATCACAAGAATCTATTCTAAAGACATCGCATTCAATCAGTGTCAAGGGTTTACGCAAGATTATTTCGCTGCTAAATCAAGCGACTTCTTCGTTCAAGTAGACTCCACCTCCAAAGCAGCTAAATTAACAGCTGAAAATCCAGGTACAGCAGCATTGTGTTCTCATATCGCAGCCAAAATCTATCAGGTCCCTATCTTATTTGATAATATTCAAGATAATGATAGTAATCAAACTCGGTTTATCATTATATCAAAAGTTGAGAACCTAAAAAAAACGACTCGCGATAAAACGACTTTGGCTGTCAAATTGAAAGATGATGACAAACCTGGTACTTTGTTGAAATTATTGAAAGAGTTTGAAGAGAAAAATATCAATTTACTGAAAATTGAATCTAGACCTCAGAAAGACACCAACGAATTTAAATTTTGGTTTTTTATTGATGTAGAGGGGAATAAATTAGATGCCGAAATACAAACACTATTAGACGCTAAATCTGACGAGATTAAGTTCTTAGGCAGTTATATGAATTTGTGCTAACAGACTCATTGCAAGGATTTTATCCTGATTTAATTGATCAACTAGGGCAGGGAAGGAGTCAAATTTTCTTTCGTCCCTTAATCTATCAATAAACTCTACCGTAATTTCTTCGTCGTAAATGTCTAAATCAAAATTGAACAGATGCGTCTCTATACGTAGCTCTTTATTTTGAGTAACGGTCGGCCTTACACCAATATTGGTCATTCCAAAATATTCTTTACCCAACACGGTTGATCTTGTCAGGTAAACGCCATGAGCAGGAATAATTTTATCTGAAGTATCGGGTTGCAGATTGGCTGTAGGAAATCCAATTGTTCTTCCTAATTGATCTCCTTTCATTACAACACCGTGTAAATAGAAATTATATCCTAAAAGTGAATGCGCTGATTGAATATGTCCTTGTTGAATTTTACGTTTAATGAGGGAACTGCTTACAACTTCGCCTTGAATAATTGATTCTGTGACACGATGCGTATAAATATAAGGAAATTCGGAATCCATAAAGGATTTAGAACCTTCCCGGTTGTGTCCAAAATGGTTATCATAGCCAAATACAATATGCTTAACATGTAATTGTTCAATCAATATTTTTGAGGCAAAATCATAAGCGCTTAAACTTGCCATGTAGGCATCAAATGGCAAGGCGACAACCAAGTCTATGCCTAATTGATTTAAACGATCAGCCTTTTCATTTATACTCGATAGAACCGAATTAGTAACCGTCGGATTAAAGTAAGTCTGTGGATGATTGGAAAATGTTAATACAACAGATGGAATATTTTCATTTTTACTAATTTCTATGACCTTTTGTAGTACACTTATATGTCCGAGATGTAAACCATCAAACATACCTACGGTGACTACGCATGCATCTAACGAGAATTCTATATCTTTAAGACTATGATAAAGTCGCATAATACTCTTTATTAAAAGATTCAATTGACTGCGCTTTATCTATTGCATATTCGCCAATTTTCGTTCGAACGAGCTTATTCAAATATGCCCCAGAATCTAGGAACTCTCCTAAATCTCGAACAATAGAACGAATGTATGTCCCTTTGGAGCACTCAATTTCAAATCCTATTTCTGGGAAATTTGTGGAATCTACATCAAATCGGTAGATAGTCGCTTCTCTTATTTTGATTGGCAATTCTTGATCCGTAACGCCTTGTCTCGCATGTGTATATAGACGCTTGCCGTCTAATTTAATCGCAGAATAAATGGGAGGTATTTGCTTGATTTCACCCAAAAGTTTATTTTGGATGACCTCTTTAATTTGGTCTGTTGTTATGTGATCAATCGGAAACTCCTGATTGAATGCTGTTTCCAGATCTATCGAAGGGGTTGTTTTACCCAAAACGAATGTTCCTGTATAAGTTTTAGGTAAACTTTGAAAATAATCAATTTTCTTCGTGTGTTTACCTACACAAATTATTAGCAAACCTGTTGCTAATGGATCTAATGTTCCTGCGTGACCAATTTTCTTGAATTTACCCAAATTCTTAAGTTTGCGTACGACATCAAAAGAAGTCCAAGTAAGTGGTTTATCAATTAAATAAAATTGATTCTCAATCCGTTCCTCTACTATTTCATCCATAATGTAATCACTAGTAGAATTCCTGCTAAAATCCGATAATATCCAAAATATTTAAATCCATATTTAGAAACGATTGATACCATAAACCTAATTGTCATTAGTGCAATAATAAAGCTTACAACAAATGAAATAAGTAGGGTAGGCAAGTGATTCGAATCAACAAATTGTGGAATTTCAGCGCGGTAATCAAGGATCTTTTTCGCACAAGCGCCTAATATCGTAGGGATACCTAATAGAAATGAATATTCAATGGCAGCTTGATGTGTAAACCCGGATAACCTTGCACCTACAATTGATGCACCAGAACGAGAAACTCCAGGTATCATGGCAATACATTGATAAAATCCTACCTGAATGGCTTGTTTGAATGTTTGTTCAGAAACATCTTGACAAGTTGATTTACGATTACGCAACCAAAAATCAATTTTGACGAGGATTAGACCGCCAATTATCCAAGAAAAGGCAATAAAATAATAGCCTTGAAACATAGCTTCTAATAAATCGTCAAACGCTATACCTAAAATAACTGCGGGAATAAAAGAGATGGTCACAAACCGATAAATTGCCAATGAGCTTGTTAGACGCTTAAAGTATAATAAGGGTACTGCAGCAATTGCCCCTAGTTGGATAAATATCGTCAAAAAATTCAAAAAATTGCTAGAAGGTATTTTTAACAAATATTCCCCAACAATTAAATGCGCCGTAGAAGAAACAGGTAAAAATTCAGTTAAACCTTCTATTACACCTAAAATAATTGCCTCTAAATATTCTACCATTATTTTCGAATATTGAATAAGGCAAATACAGGAATTACTACACCTACCAAAACTAGAATAGGACCTAATGTAAGCCCTAGAAATCCAAAGCCAAAAGGCTCCTTATCTAGTGTCATGACAAAAAAGCCAATAAACATAATGATAATTCCGATTAGTAATATTCCTATTCGTTTATTATTCAAAGGGAACGCGCTTTTATCAAATGATTTGTTCATACTTAATACAAGTTAGATGCTGAAATTTTTAAATACTTATTTAATGTCAACAATGTGCTCAATAAACTGAATAGGATGGCCATAATCATCGTTCCAATCAAAATAATGAGTTGGTTAGATACATTAAATAAATATGACGTTAATTCTGGTATTTGATCATTTACATAAAAGTAAAACAGGTTTGTTATTAAATAACCTAATAGTGAACCCATTAGGCCAAGAATAACAGATTTTAACAAATAAGGTTTCCTGATAAAACCATTTGTAGAACCCAATAATTGCATTGATTTAATCAGCGTCCGATTTGCATGAATATTCAATTTTATATAATTACTAATTTGGAAATAGACAATTAAAGCAATTAGAAGTACAAAAATTAAAGCTGCACTAGTTATTATTTTTATCTTAGGAATGATTAAATCGAGGTAATTCTCAGGATAGGAAACTTCATAAATACCTGTCGAATTACGAAAAGTTGTTGCTAATTGATCATAGCTAATTTTATTCCGAAATTCTGGTTTAACTTGAACAATTATCAAATTTTTAAACGGATTCACATCCCCTAAAAGCTCATCAAAATTCTCATGTGTTGTATTTAAAAAATCTTTTGCAATTGCCTGCTTATCTACGAATTGAACAGATGAAGAAATAACTTCTTTACGATTTTTCAATACTAAAATGGTTGAATCAATTTGATTCTGTTGAAGTGAATCATCTAAATAAACATAAACTTTCATTTGAGATTGAATACTTTCTCCCCAAGAATAAGCGCCACTTAGCAGTTGAAATAGAAGTGAAACCACAACTGATAGGCATGCTATCGAGAAAACAATGATTTGATTGGTTGCTTGAGCTTTCCCTTTCGAGTACCGCATATTATTTAGTTAATTGGGTTAATTGATCTCTTAAACGAGCCGCTTCTTCATAATTTTCTTCTGCTAATGCTTTGGCCAATGAAGATTCTAATTCGGCTTTAACTTCTGAAACGGTGGCTGGAATAATTTCAATTTCATCATCCGCCTCGGCATGAAATGTATCCATTGGGATAGCTATTTCATTTAATAATGTTGCTGATATACGTATATCTTTATGCAATCTAAGCGCTAAAGCGATTGAATCAGATGGTCTTGCATCTATCATAAAATCACCTCCATTGGCGCAAGCATGAATGTTTGCAAAGAAGACTCCATCTTGAAAAGATGAAATTTCGATATAGGAAATAGTCACATCTGTTTTTTGAATAAAGTTTACAAACAAATCATGCGTTAACGGTCTTGCAGGCTTAATATCTTCCATAAACATGGATATAGCCTGAGCTTCAGTCAAGCCAATAACCATTGGAAAACCTAAATGACTACCATTTTCTGCTTGTAAAAATAAAATATAGGAAGTTGCACCAGCCGCGCTAGGACTCAACGATACTACTTGCAATTTTATAAGCTTTTCCACTGTATTTAAATAAAATACAAAGATAAGTAAACTCTAGCCTTAAGAGGTGGATTTTATATATTTTTTACAATCTCTGGTACGATATCAAACACATCTCCTACAATCCCATAATCTGCATATTTGAAAAAGGGAGCTTCGGGATCATTATTAATCACGATTATCGTTTTAGATCCATTAATTCCTGCCAAATGTTGAATGGCACCGGATATCCCACAGGCAATATACAACTGAGGAGCTATCTTAATACCCGTTTGACCAACATGTTCGCTGTGAGGGCGCCAATTTATATCGGATACAGGTTTTGAGCAAGCTGTGGCAGCTCCAATTTTACTGGCAAGCTCCTCAATCATATTCCAATTTGAAGGGTCTTTTAATCCACGTCCAGCTCCTACTACATAATTAGCTTCTGCCAAATTAGCCCCTTGCGCGATTTTATTAATTGATGTTACCTGACATGTAGTATTTGCGGGTAAAGCAATGTTTTCACAATGCTGCTCTATAGTATCAACAATTGAACTTGCGAATTCAAATGCCGGATTAAGTTGTAATACACTCAAATGACTAACATGTAAATAGGAGAGGGCTTTACCACTAAAAATACTTTGTTGTATCGCAAATTGGTCGGATGTTAATTCGAGAGAAATTACTTGAGGAATTACCTTCAAATTAAAACGAATTGCAGCAGCTGTTAAAATTGTATCAATTAAGCTTGATTTGTAGCCAATAACGCAGGTACTAACATCGTCAGACATTAATGTCAATATTGAATCAATTTGCTCTTTTGAGAGAAGACCCGTATCACTTGCACCTTGCAAACTATATAATTTTACATTTGATAACGAAGGTAAATCAACTTTATCAACCGTATCAAAAGTAAATAGTTGAATAGCAACAGATGCGTACATTTTCTGTTGAATACCTTGAATCAATTGAAGGATTTGTTTCGAACGAGAACTAGGTTTCCCTTCTTTAATATCAATAAAAGCCGCTATATTTTTCATGATCTCACTTCTTTTTTAATAATATCAATTAACTCACTTAAATTTTCTCGTTGGAATAAGATCCCTTTACGATTTTGCTCATTTACTGCATCTTTTTCATAGGTAAATGAATTAGGAGCACTGGCTTCTCGAACTAAAATGGGTTTTGTACGCGCCGCCATTATACCACGCATGGAAGGTATTTTCCATTCGGCAATAGGTTCTTGACAGCCTAATACTAATGGAAGAGAACTTGTTAATTGCACGGACCCAACGGAACTTTCTACTTTGAGTAAACATGAATCATTTTCGATTGCTAAATTCATGACGGGACTATAATGATTCCAACCTAAAATATTGGATGTATATAAGTGAACTAACCCGGTGTTGTAATCAATAGATTCCTTACCCATTAATATTAAATCCACAGAATTCTCCTTCACATAGGAAGCGATTTCATTGGCAACTTGAAGGGAGTCGTTTGCTTTAGTGTGAACGCGAACAGCTGAATCAGCGCCTAGGGCTAAACATTTGCGAATGATAGGTTCAGCATCCTCCAGTCCAACATGGAATATCGTTATTTCAATGCTTTCAGGATTGGCTTCTTTAAATTCGATTGCTCGAGAGAGTGCGTAATCTTCATATGGACCCGTTATGAAGGTCAACCCATCCATGTTGACAAAATTATTAGAACTTAAACTTATCTTTGAAGTCGTGTCTGGGACGGCGGAAATACAAACTAATATTTTCATAGGCATCAAATTGTTATGCAAGCATACTAAATTCTTTTAATTAAGACAATGAATCGACGGGAAATAATTTTAAATGAAATCAATGAAAATCCTCAGAATCCCTTCAACTACTATTTGTTGGCAGTAGAGGAACGTTCTATTGGTAGCGTCTCTGCATCCATTGAAATTTTACAGCAATTGATATTGAATTTTCCGAATTATCACCCTAGTTATTATACTTTAGCCGAATTATTATATCAAGAAGATCGTACTGCTGAAGCAACAGCAATTGCTGAGCAAGGTATTATAAAAGCAAAAGACCTTCAATTACTGAAGGTCTCTCGTGAATTAGAACAACTTATTTTATTGAACGATTAAGTTAGTAATACTTCTTCTAGGTCTTTTTCAATAACCAGATTCTCAATAATAAATTTTTGTCTTTCTGGGGTATTCTTACCCATGTAATAAGTCAATAGCTGAGGGATGGTGAAATCCTTTTCTAAAATGACTGGTTCAATTTTGATGTTCTCCCCAATAAATTCACCGAATTCTTCCGGTGAAATTTCACCTAATCCTTTAAATCGAGTGATTTCAGGTTTTGGCCCTAATTTTTCGATTGCATTTCTTCTTTCTTCATCGGTGTAACAATAAATTGTTTCTTTTTTATTTCGAACACGAAAAAGCGGAGTTTCCAAAATGTACAAATGACCATTCCGAACTAAATCTGGAAAAAATTGCAAAAAGAATGTCAATATCAATAAACGAATGTGCATACCATCAACATCGGCATCCGTGGCAATAACAATTTTATTATATCGTAGATTATCAAGACTATCTTCTATGTCAAGCGCATGTTGGAGAAGATTAAACTCTTCATTTTCGTAAACGATTTTCTTTGTTAGGCCGAAACTATTAAGGGGCTTACCTCGAAGGCTAAAAACAGCTTGAGTTTGTACATCCCGTGATTTCGTTATACTCCCACTGGCAGAATCACCCTCGGTGATGAATAAAATAGTCTCTTGTCGGGCTTCCGATTTCTCATCTGTCAGGTGAACGCGGCAATCGCGCAGTTTCTTATTATGAAGATTAGCTTTTTTAGCACGCTCGTTAGCTAATTTCTTGATACCTGCAATGTCTTTACGCTCGCGTTCAGATTGTAAAATTCGTTTTAGCATTGCATCGGCTGCGGCAGGGTTCTGATGCAAATAATTATCTAACTCAGTTTTCACAAAATCCCCAACAAAAGTTCGGATGGAAGGAGAGGAGGAGTCAGGCGAAATATTGGTAGATCCCAATTTTGTTTTTGTTTGGGATTCGAACACGGGCTCTTGAACACGAATAGCTATAGCACCCACGATACTCGCGCGTACATCAGAAGGATCAAAATCTTTTTTAAAGAATTCACGAACGGTCCGAACTATGGCTTCACGAAATGCCGCTAAATGTGTCCCCCCTTGAGTCGTATTTTGACCGTTGACAAATGAATAGTATTCCTCACCATATTGATTATTGTGGGTAATTGCCATTTCAATATCGCTACCCTTTAAATGAATAATCGGATAACGATTTTCTTCTGCATTAGTCTTTTTTGAAAGTAGATCTAATAATCCATTTTGGGAAAAATACTTTTCTCCATTAAAATTGATTGTTAAACCAGCATTTAAAAAGGCATAGTTCCAAAATAAATTATCTAAAAACTGGGGTATAAAGTGATAATTCTTAAATATAGTATTGTCGGGTTCAAAGCAAATAAATGTCCCGCTTTTACCGGAAGAAGCCTCTAAGCCTTTGGACTCATTTGTTAATTCACCTTTACTGAATTCTGCCCATTTAGTTTGATTATCCCGGTAAGATTGTACTTTAAAATAATTGGAAAGTGCATTAGTAGCTTTGGTTCCAACTCCATTTAAACCCACCGATTTTTGAAAAGCACCTGAATCGTATTTACCACCGGTATTAATTTTTGAAACGCAATCAATAACTTTACCTAACGGTATTCCACGACCATAATCACGTACTTCTACCTTTTGGTCAGAAATCTTAACATCAATTTGTTTTCCATTTCCCATCATGTGCTCATCAATCGAGTTATCCATGATTTCTTTAACCAATACATAGATACCATCGTCGACAGATGAACCATCGCCTAATTTACCAATGTACATGCCGGGACGCAATCGAATATGTTCTTTCCAATCGAGTGACCGAATACTATCGTCGTTATAAATGGGTTCTGATGTCATAATGATTAATTTACTAACAAAATTACCAAAGAATTGATAAATTACCTTGATTTATCAAAATATAATAAAAGGTGGAAATCTGAGCTTTTTTAACTTATTTTGTATCCCTTAAAATGAATTTCTGCATGACCAAGAAAATTAATTTTGCTACGGTGTTAATGTTGTTAGTTAGTATTAACATCGCATTTGCTCAATTTCAGGTTCCTACCAATTACTTACCTGGTAGTAATATGAATCAATCAAATGCTGTAAACAAGCCCATTGGTAATTCAAAAGTAACCAAGCGTGAGATTATAAATACCCCGAATCAAAAAAGTGAATTGGATAGTTTGGTTAATCAACGCAAGTCTGATGCCCTATCAAATCAGGCCATGGAGGAAGATTCGATCAAAAAGGCCAAAATAGCGCTTCAAAACAAGATATTTGGATTTTCAATCTTCAATAAAAAGGCCGGAACGTTTGAAACTAATTTAAAAATGGCAACGCCTAAAAATTACATTTTAGGGCCAGATGATGAATTGATTATCGATATTAACGGTTATTCAGAAGAGCATTACAATCTGACCGTTAATGCAGACGGTTATGTTAAGATCAATAAGGTTGGTAATGTATATGTTGCAGGATTAACGATTGATGAAGCTCGGAGTCGACTTATCTATAAGTTATCTAGTATTTACATTGGTTTAAAGAAATTTAATGGTCATTCGGATATCAATGGCCTATATGCCAGTGTTTCTTTGGGAAATATTCGGACGATACAAGTATCAGTAGTAGGAGAGGCGCAATTCCCAGGTACTTATTCTGTACCATCTTTGGCACGTGTGATGAACGTATTATATTTGGCTGGTGGACCTACCGAAAATGGTACATTTCGTGATGTACAATTGATTAGACACAATAAAGTAGTCGCTCATCTTGATTTATACGACTTTATTACGCAAGGTTTTAGTAAAGGAGATATTAGTGTGCAGGATCAAGACATCATTAAAATCGGCTTATATAAATCTAGAATTGAGGTTAAAGGCCGGGTAAAAAGAAGTGCCTATTTTGAACCTTTGCCTGCAGAAAATCTAGCATTTATTTTCGAAAATTTTGTGGGAGGATTTACTGAGAATGCCTACAAAGATTTATTGAAAGTAGAACGTATTACGAAAACGGAACGTAAATTAATTGATATTAATTATGCGATAGCGAATTCGTTCATCCCAGCTGATGGTGATATCATTACAGCAGAATCTATTACAGAGAATCGTTATGAGAATAGGGTAACATTAAGCGGAGAGGTTTTTCGTCCGGGTACATTTTCATTAGACAGCAAACTTACCTTGTCTAATTTAATTAAACGCGCAGGCGGTGTTAAGGAAAATGCTTTTTTATCGCGCGTAAATATCAACCGTTTAAATAAGGATTTTACACCTGGTATTATTTCAGTCAATCTTGCTGATATCTTAAGCGGAAAAGCAGAGGATATTATGCTTGAACGAGAAGACAAGATTACGGTATTTTCAATCACGGAATTACGCGAAAGTTATACCGTTACGATCCATGGGGAAGTTAATGGTGTAAAGGAAAGTGTTGATAAAAAATCACTTAACACAGATTCGAAAACGAAATCAAAAGAAGATGCAGAATCAACTCAAAATGAGTCTTCGAGTGAAATTTCCGATAAACTTAAATCGGATAATGTGAGTAATGTATTGTTGAATCGACAAGTCAAAATTACAATTCCATTTCAAACGAATATGACTGTTGAAGATTTAATCATTAAGGCTGGAGGTTTACGAGAATCCGCTTCTACAGGCTTTGTGGAAGTTGTTAGACGTAAAAAGAATGAATTTGTTGAGAACCAAGATTACTCAAGTTCTCAAATTGCTGAGGTCTTCAAATTCACGATTTCAAAAGATTTAATCGTTGACAATAGTGCTTCAAAATTTGTGTTAACTCCGTTTGATGAAGTATTTGTTCGTTCTTCACCTAACTATGAGTTACAGCAATTCATCACCTTACAAGGACAGGTATTATTTCCAGGTGTATATGGCCTAGAGAAAAAAGATGATCGTCTATCTGATTTAATTAAACGTGCGGGTGGCTTAAATAAACAAGCCTATCCTGAAGGAGCCAAGTTAATTCGTAAGACCGAGTTGTCTGAATCCGAGTCTGAATTCAAAAAGAAGCAAATCAAGGATTTCAACGACAATTACTCAGGAATTGAAATTAATAATACCTCAGAATCTAGTGGATCAAATCACGAAACAATAGGTATTAATCTTGTCGCCGCATTAGAGCAACCAGGTGGTCCTGATGATATTCAAATCATCAATGGTGATGTTATTAACATCCCACGTGAGCCACAAACGGTTAAAATCACAGGAGAGGTATTGTATCCAAACAATGTAAAATTCACAGAATCTAAATCTCTAGGAAGTTATATTTCTAGCGCAGGTGGTTTTACATCGAGCTCTGCAAGAAAAAGGGTTTATGTGATCTACTCGAATGGTTCCGTAAAAAGAGCTAAGAATTTTTTATTTATGCGATTCTATCCCAGAGTAGAACGTGGTTCAGAAATCATTGTACCTAAGAAGTTGAAATCTGCTAATACAAGCCAACAGATTGTTTCATTGGTTTCAGTTCTAACAGGAACCGTAACAAGTATCATCGGTATAATCACATTAATTAAAGCGACAGCGCAATAACTAGTATAATGAAAGAGGAAAAAAGCGATCAATTTTCGTTGGAGAATGTATTGATAAGTCTTATTGGTTTTATTCCATTTGTCAAGCGGAATAAACGAATGATTATCATCTTTACAGCTGTAGGCTTGTTAACTGGCTTGGGCGTTGAGATCTACAAAAGTTCTAATAGTTTAAAGAAGACTAAAATAGTTTTTGTGCTTGAAAGTGAAAGTGCTGATAATGGACTAGCAGGCTTAGCATCTTCATTAGGATTAGGTGGTATGAGTTCTGGCAATTCAATATTTAGTGGTGAAAATTTCAAGGAATTACTTAAGACAAAAAATATCTATCGCAAAGCAATTTTAACCAAGGTTAAAGTTGGAAATCGGACCGATTATTTTGGAAACTTTTTTCTTGAAAAGTCAAATTTGGAAGAGCATGAGTGGAGCAACTTACCCGCTGATTTTATCAAGTTCCGATTTAAGACGGGGAATTTGGATTCTATCGGTATTCAAGACAAAAATATTATCAATGCTATTTCTGGATATTTAAATGACAATACTGATATATTTTTAGACAACCCCAAATCAACATTTCAGACCTTAACAGTAGAAACGAGGAATGATACGTTAACCCACGTATGGGCACAGTTGTACCTAAAAACAATAACAGATTACTATATAGATACAAAAACGAAGAAATCGAAAGAACTATTGGTGATCATGGATAAACGTGTAGACTCATTGCGCTCGGCTTTGTATTATACACAGGGTAAATTGGCCAACTACAATGATCAAAATCAACAAATTATATTTCAGCGTGCTCGTGTCATTGCAGAGAGATTGCAAATGAATTCAACTCAACTACAGTCCCTTTATTTTGAGGCTTTACGTAATTATGATAATCTTAAATTTTCGTTAGTAAAAGAAGCACCTTTATTGACAATTATTGAAGATTCCGAATTACCAATAATCACACTTCCTTACAAATGGGGTAAAATAATTGCAATCGGAACCATTCTAGGGTTTTTATTAGGCTGTTTCGCCGCTTACTTACGTTTTTTGTACAAATTGAATTTTAACTAGTTTTTGAATGGCATTCTATATAAAGTTATTTTCTGAAATATTTCAAGAAAGAGAACTTTTATACATTTTGGCGAAAAGGGATGTTTCCATCCGATACAAACAAACCTACTTAGGCATCATATGGGCTATTATAAGACCCGTATTAACGATGTTGGTATTTTTATTTGCTTTTAAAAACGTTGCAAAAATTAGTGATATTTCAGGCTTTCCAATTCAATTAGTGATATTCTCTGGTGTTATTTTTTGGAACCTATTCGCGAATACATTTCAAGCTGTCAGTAATTCAATTTTGGCTAATAATAATTTAGTCTCAAAAGTATACTTTCCGCGTTTAATCATAGCATTTTCATCGATTGCAGTTTCACTTTTTGATTTCATCATTGGTTTAATTGTGTACATCATTTTGAGCTTATATTTGGTACATACCTTACCCATTACCTTATTACTTTTACCCCTTGCGGTTGTATTGACATTGTTATTTAGTATCGGTTTAGGTTTACTTTTTTGCTCATATTCCGTTAAATACAGGGATTTTTTGCAAATGATACCCTTGATTGTTCAATATGGTTTTTTTGTTAGTCCTATCGTATATACCGCAAAATCACTTCAAATTTCAAATTGGTTTAATGTCTACTCACTTATCAATCCCTTGGTAGGCATCGTCGAATATGCAAGGATTCTGTTAATTCCAAGTTATAGTGTCTTGAATTTCGATTTTATTTACCTATCGATTGGCACATGTTTTATCACATTTTTTTTAGGTATATATGTGTTCACCAAGAAGGAGAGTTCTTTTGTAGATTATTTATAATAAAGTCATGAGCATTGTAGAGGTAAATAATATAACAAAGAAATACAACCTAAATCAGATTTCAGAACCTGTATCATTACGCAATGGATTGAAATCAATATTCACGAAGCAAGAAAAATCAAAGGATTATTATGCGCTGAATGATGTATCGTTCTCTATAAATAAGGGTGACAAATTAGGAATTATCGGTAATAATGGTGCAGGGAAGTCTACGTTATTAAAAATCTTAAGTCGTATTACGAATCCTACCTCAGGAAGTGTACAAGTCAAAGGTAAAGTTGCCAGTTTATTGGAAGTAGGTACCGGTTTCCATCCAGAGCTATCAGGGAGGGAAAATATATTTCTTAATGGAGCCATATTGGGTATGAGTAAGCGTGAAATTAAAGCCCAATTTGACGAGATTGTTGATTTTGCCGGTCCTCAAATATCCAATTTTCTAGATACACCCGTAAAACGTTATTCCTCAGGGATGTATGTAAGATTAGGTTTTGCTATTTCTGCACATCTTAATCCGGAAATATTAATCGTAGATGAAGTTCTTGCTGTTGGTGATGCCGACTTTCAGAAAAAATCATTGGGTAAAATGAAGGAAGTGGCAGCCAATGAAAAGACAATTTTATTTGTAAGTCATAACCTAACTGCTGTAGCTAATCTTTGCAATAAAACCTTGCATTTAGAAAAAGGAACTGTCAAGCAAATGGGGGAGACGGGAGTCGTATTAAAGAATTATATGTCTGAGGTACAGTCCAAGAAAATGTCGTATAGCGCTGAATCATTCCAACAAGGGATCGGGAATGAATTAATTCGGCTAAAATATGCTGAAATCAAGCCTGAGCTATCCAAGGATTTAGATTATTGGACAGTTAACGATCCTTTCAATTTGCATTTTGAATTTTGGAATACATTAGAGGATGTTGATTTAAATGTAAGTATTCATTTATATGCTAGCACAGGAGAATGTATCTTTAATATAGGTAATCAGCCCAGCAAGTATGATGCTGGCATTATTTCTACCGATATAGCTATACCAGGCCATTTTTTAAATGATGGATCCTATTTTCTATCTATAATGGTCGTGAAGAATTCTAGTATTGTATTGGCAAATTTTGAAGAGCTTTTTGAATTTGAAATTGCCGATTACCGTGAAAATACAACCTGGTATGGGAAGTGGCCAGGATACGTTCGTCCCAATTTCCCAATTATCATGAAACAGGTAACAAGCGAAATATAAGATATGCTGCATGTAACAAAGTCGTTTTTACCCGATATAAAGGAATATATTTCTTTATTAGAAGAAATATGGACAAATGGCCAATTAACTAATGACGGACCTTTAGTATTAGAGTTAGAGCGTAAATTAGCAGAATACTTAGAAGTTGAGAATCTATTGTATGTATCGAATGGTACGATCGCTTTACAATTAGCCATAAAAGCCTTAGCCTTAGAAGGAGATGTGATTACAACCCCATTTTCTTATTGTGCTACGACAACGTCACTTATTTGGGAAAAATGTAATCCTATATTTTCGGATATTTCACCCATTAGCTTAACATCAGAAAGAGAGCAAATTGAAAAAGTACTCAATACTGATTCAAAGGGAATATTAACAACGCACGTTTATGGTAATTGCGCAGATTTAACTGAACAGGAAGAATTAGCGGCAGACTATCAAATTCCGATTATATATGATGGCGCCCATGCATTTGGTGTACAACATAAGGGAAAATCTATATTTAATTATGGTACGGTTTCAACCTGTAGTTTCCATGCAACTAAAATCTTCCATACAATAGAGGGAGGTGCTATTTTAACTCGAGACGCTGCATTAGCGGATAAGTTAAGGGGTATTAGAAGTTTTGGACACAAAGGT
Organism: Bacteroidota bacterium; assembly: GCA_041191865.1. Lineage (GTDB taxonomy): Bacteria > Bacteroidota > Bacteroidia > Cytophagales > Spirosomataceae > Aquirufa. The sequence goes on along the minus strand of JBEEOB010000130.1, from coordinate 3,905 downwards.
GATGATTACTTTGCTGCTGGTATAAATGGAAAGAATTCAGAATTTCATGCAGCTATGGGATTGGTCAATCTTAAACATTTCGCTGAAATAAAGAATCACCGTAAAGCAGCTTCGGAATTATATGAATCCCATTTACCTGCCAATATTCAAAAATTAACTTGGAATTCAGCTAATTCACGCAACTACAGTTATTTTCCAGTAATTTTTCCCTCGGAGGACATATTATTGAAGGTTTTAAAGGCATTAAATGATGAACAAATATTTCCTCGAAGATACTTTTACCCGGCACTAAACGAACTGCCTTATTTAACTTATCAGGCATGTCCAGTGGCAGAAGATATTGCTAAAAGAATCGTTTGTTTACCTTTATCAGCGGAAATCAGCGCTAAAGCTATCCTGCAAATTTGTTCAATAATAAGTTCAACATTATAGATTCCATATATGTTGCTCATCGTATTTCTCTCTTTCATTTTATTTAATTTTCGTATCGCTTCGAAAATCTCCAATAAAAATTTTGATGAAATATTACTAACGGGCTTTGCGATTCAATGTCTAAGCATTATTTGTAGTGGATATATTTTATCTGCAATAAATTTGTGGGATAATGCTTACTGTTGGTCAATTCTGCCTTTTTTTATCTCCTACTCGTGCTACCTGTTTTTCCGAAATATCGTCTTCTTACCGGCTCAAATTCATTCTTCAGCCTTTAAATTAATAGGTTCAAGCATTCAACAATTACACGAAATTTATAAGCAACAACGTAAAACAGAAAAAACGCTTTTTGCCTGTATATTTATTGGTGCCTCCCTTGTAACTATTAGCCAACTCTTTTTAATGTTTTATTTACCCCCGAATGAGTGGGATAGCATGACAGGGCACCTGAATCGTATTTTATACTTTGTTCAAAATCACAGCACGTCACATTTCATTGGAACAAATTGGAATATTGATACCTATCCTAAAAGCTTTTCATCCATTCAATTTTATCCCTTTTTAATGAGTGGCTTTAACGAGCATTGGTTTAAGTTACCCAACCTCAGTGCTTTTTGGATGTTATTTGTTGGGAGTTATGCCATTTTAAAACAGCTCCATATTCCTTTTAAAGTTCGAATATTAAGCGCATCATTATTAATATTCACTCCCATATTATTAATTCAATCTACGACAACAGATACTGATATTGTTTTGGGCGCATATTTGGTTTGTGGATTGTACTTTTTAATACGCTTTGCAAGAACTAAAGAGGTCTATTACATTTACTTCACGAGTCTCGTGTTTGCAATTGCCATGAGTCATAAGATTACTTTTGTCTTTGCTTTTCCCAGTTTAGCCATACTCATAGGATTTGCCTGTTTGATTCAACGAGATAAATTGAATTTCAAACACCTTAAGCATGTATTACTTAGTGCCATATTCTTTTTATTAGTTTCGATGCCTACGGGCTATATAGCTAATATTATTCATTACGGACATCCAATTGGACCTAATACAGCAACAAAACACCAATCCATCGAACGAGCCGGTAATTTTTCGAATTTGATATTACATGGATCAAAAAATGTAGCGAGGTACTTCTTTGATTTAGTTAATTTCGATGGACTTCGAAACATTCAATGGGTTGAAGATGGCCAAGAAGCTATTAATCAACAATTTAGAAATTTAGATACCATGTTTAATTGGGGATTAGAAACGTCAAAAGTATTCACGATTGTCCCATTTAATTACACGAGGAAATTCGAGTTTTATAATGGAACCCCCATTTATGGCTCCATATTTTTACTCATTATTATACCGGCAATAATTTTATTGCTTTTAAAAAAACGTCCAACTTTCTACTACGTTTTCTTCTTAGCACTTGTGTTACATTTTTTAGCCCTAGCTTACACAGCCGCATATGATCCTTGGAAGGGGAGATATATGATTAGTTCACTCGTTTTTCTATTGCCAATTTCAAGCCTATTCTTTACCCAATTTGTATCAAAAAATAAGTATAGCCTTGTCTTAGGATTGTATATTATCATTATCGCTTCTGCATTTTCAACCATTCTATTTCATAGCCGCAGTGCATTTCTTTCTACGCATCATTTACCCACGATTTGGGGAAAAACAAGAATGGAATTGTTGACAGTTTCTCGGCCTGACATAACCAAAGCGTATGCACGTTTTGATCAAATAGTTCCACAGGATGCCACTGTTGCACTAGCTACGATAAACGATGATTTTGAATATCCTTTGTGGGGTTCCCGATTTACACGCAAATTGATACCAATCAACCCATTTGAGCAAGGATTACAGCCTATTCCGAATGAGGCAACTTATCTATTCTTTAGTACAAATGTGATAAAGCCAATAAGCACAGATATTCGATTGGGAACAGACACAACCCTAAAGGAGCATATTATCGTCCGAGGTGAAGATTACTACTTACGTAAATTGAAGTAGGTAAATAATGATTAGTGGGTGAAATACGAATACAACTGGTTTTAAATCCTAAAATTTTCATGATACCTTGCATCAAGCAATTATAGCATATGAATATCAAAGAAAATATTGCAGAGGGTTTACGTTCAATTAAAGGAAATTTACTCCGAACCATCCTTACAGCCTTAATTATTTCACTAGGAATCACATCACTTGTGGGTATTTTAACCGCAATCGATGGGATTCAAAGCTCAGTAGACAATAGTTTCTCTGGCTTAGGAGCAAATTCATTTGATATTCGAAATAGACCAGCTATGCAGGTTCGAAGAGAAGGTCAACGCGAGAAACGATTTAAAAATATTGATTATCGCCAAGCATCTCGTTATAAAATCATGTTTAGTGCCAAAGGTAAGGTATCCTTAAAAACGAATGTGACTAATAATGCGATAGGCAAATATGAAAGTAAAAAGACCAATCCCAATGTTCGTTTATTAGGTATTGATGACAATTTCATTGAATTAAAGGGATACAAAATTGCTGAAGGTCGTAATTTCTCAAATAATGAGTTTACAAATGCGATCAATGTATGTTTTTTAGGTGTAGATGTCATTGACCAATTATTTGAAAAATCGAACCCTTTGAATCGCGAAATTATTGTAAGCGGTATTAAGTTAAAGGTAATCGGCGTTTTAGCGAAAAAAGGTAACATGATGGGTGGAGGGGATGATCGTGTTATTATGGTGCCGCTCGAAACGGGGCGTAAAATGGCGATAGGTAGAAATTTAACATTCGATATTACAACCTCCTCTACGAAAGTTGCCAACATAGACGATTTTATGGAAGAGGCAAGAGGTGTTATGCGAAAAGTCCGTATGGATCCGATTGGGATGGAAGATTCTTTTTCAATAGATCGTTCCGATTCCATTGCAAAGAGTTTTGAGAGTATTACTTCGAGCTTACAATTAGGTGGATTTGTTATTGGATTTATCACCTTGTTAGGGGCAGCAATTGCCTTAATGAATATCATGATGGTGTCTGTTACCGAAAGAACACGTGAAATAGGTATTCGAAAATCTTTAGGAGCTACGCCTTCACGAATTCTTCAACAATTTCTTATCGAGGCCATTGTCATCTGTTTATTGGGTGGAATAGGGGGGATTGTACTTGCTATTCCGATTGGAAACTTAATAGCTCAAGGTATTAGTTCGGGTAATGCGAGTTTTATTATCCCTTGGTTATGGATGATGGTAGGTATCATTATTTGCGTCCTAGTAGGCTTATTTTCAGGAATTTACCCAGCATTTAAAGCTTCTAAAATGGATCCTGTAGAAGCATTACGTTACGAATAATCAATAAATTATTTTTTGATTACTTGCTAAATCATGAATAAAGGCATACTTTTGCATTGCAATTGAGCCAATTGGTTTGATTCAATTGCCCAGATGGCGGAATTGGTAGACGCGCTGGTCTCAAACACCCGTGGG
>JBEEOB010000129.1:0-14784 GCA_041191865.1 Bacteroidota bacterium | reverse complement strand
ATAATCGGTGCTAAACCGTCTTTGTAATAAACCGAAATTAAGGCTGATTGGATTTTTTTTACTGACATGGGGCTTGATAAAAAATGAAGCCACAAAGGTACACATTTTGGATAGCTTAGGCAAACCTTTTGCTTAGCTTTGGCAAACCTTAAAGGTTTGCCAAAGCTTAACGGGATAGCCTATAATTTATTATAACGCTCGTAGCGCAATAAGCCCTCCAAATAGTAGTAATCCGCATAAATCAAGGGTACATCGATCTCTGAATTCAAGGATTTAGCTCCTACACAATGTTTAATCAAGAAGTTGTTATTTTCACCCAAAGCTGCACGATAGGCAGGACTGGATAATGACTCCAACATCTTCACAGCATCTGCATAATAGCGCTTCCCTTTTTCACCGGAATATGTACTCAGTTCCAATAATGCAGAGGCTGCAATAGCTCCTGCAGATGCATCACGTTCCTCGTTGGGAATATTAGGTGCATAAAAATCCCAATACGGGATTTTATCCGCAGGTAAATTCGGATGATTTAAATAGTAGTCAGAAATTTTCTGCGCAAAATCTAAGTACTTTTTATCCTTCGTATTGCGGTACATTTCCACATAACCGTACATCGCCCAGGCATGCCCACGCGTCCAACAAGATTCATCCTGATAACCTTGATGTTGTTTTTTGGCCAATACCTTTCCATCCACGTCATATAAAATCACATGATAACTCGAATTATCCGGACGGAAATGATGCTTCATCGTATTGTCAGCATGCGTAAGCGCAATTTGCTTAAAAGATGGATCCCCTGTCTCTTTAGAAGCCCAAAATAACAGATCCAAATTCATCATATTATCGATGATTACCGGATACTTGTAACCTCCTTTGAAGCTATTCCAAGATTTAATCAACCCGATATTCGGATCAAAACGCGTTGCCAAAGACTTCGCAGATTGGATCAAGACCTTCTTATATTCTGGGTCATTGGTTAAGCGCAAGCCATTCCCAAACGAATCAAACATCATGAATCCTAAATCATGTGTTCCCGTATTGAATTGTTCTTTCTTCACAGCTGCCGTCCATAAACGTGCCGCATTCTCCCATGGGGCATCATGCGAGCGTTCATACAATTGCCATAAACCACCCGGAAAAAATCCCGAACACCACCATTTGGATGGCATGTTTCGATACGTTCCATCCGGATTTGCTGAATGTACCGTAACGGAGGTATCAGGCTGTGCGGCCAACATTAATTTATATTGTTGTTCGGCTAATTTGAATTGTTTATTCACATCGATTTTTTGTGCAAAAACCGATAATGGCAACAGGAGTGCCAATAGGATTGATTTTTTCATAGGTTTAGGCTAAAGTCGCTAGTCACTAGTCGTTAGTCACTAGTCATTAGTCGCTAGTCATTAGTCATTAGTCGCTAGTCAAATATTTTATTATTAATTCTTAACTCTTAGTTCTCAACTCATAGTTCTCAACTCTTAATTCTTAACTCTTAATTCTTAACTCTTAATTCTTAACTCTTAGTTCTTAACTCTTAGCTCTTAACTACCTTCCCATCCAACCCCCATCTACCGTCAGAATCGTTCCATGCACATAATTAGATGCTTCAGAGGCCAAGAAAACAATTGGGCCTTTGAAGTCGGCAGGTTCCCCCCAGCGACCCGCTGGGATCCGGCCTAAAATCGAGGCACTCCGCTCCTTATCTTCCCGTAATGCTGTTGTATTATCTGTGGATATATACCCCGGTGCGATAGCATTGACATTAATTCCTTTGCTCGCCCATTCATTGGCCAAAGCCATGGTCAAACGAGCAATTCCACCTTTGCTCGCCGCGTAGCCGGGCACATTGATACCTCCTTGAAAACTTAATAATGATGCGGTGAAAATAATTTTTCCAGCACCCTGAGCGATCATGGTACGACCTATTTCCCGACTTAAAATAAACTGGGAAGAAAGGTTGACTTCCATCACCTCATCCCAATATTCATCGGAATGTTCCGCAGCAGGATCACGTAAAATGGTTCCTGCATTATTGACCAAAATATCAATTCGAGGAAAATCATGTAACACTGCTTTGATAAAATCATACAGGGATTCTCGGTCGGAGAAATCCGCCTGATAGGCTTTAAATTTCCTACCCAAAGCTGTTACTGCTTTTTCGATTTCAGATCCATGTAATTCCAAAGAAGCCGAAACGCCTATGATATCAGCACCCGCCTCCGCCAAACCGATGGCCATCGCCATGCCGATTCCTTTCTTACACCCTGTCACCAAAGCGACCTTTCCGCTTAAATCAAATGTTTGCTGCATAATTTCAATTTGCTTTATAAGCCAATAAAAAACAAATTTTACTCATGCTTATTTCACAACCACCTGAATTAATTGTTGGGCATCTTTCACCGACTCATAGGCTATCACCCATGAATTTCCCCTCCAAATGATCGCAGGATAAGAACAATCATAAGCAGGATCTGACACATAAGATTTTGTTAATTTCCCTTTTGCATCTTTTAATACGAATCCGATTTGCTTGAAATAGCGCTCGCCCTCCTGTTTAATTTCGGCATAGACTAAGGCCGTCTCTCCTTTCGGATTTGAGGCCAACTGAGGCATACGCATTTTATCGCCAGGTAAATGGAGTATCATTTTTTTAGACCCTTGGTAAGCCCATTTGATTCCTGATGAACCTTCCGCACCCGTATACCAGGCAGCTTCCAAGCCTTTTGAACCTCGCGCTAACGATGGCCCTGCATGTGGGCAGGCGTTTACCTTCCAATGATCTTCGTACAGTGGGACTGATTCGGAATAGCTATTGCCAAAATCGCTCGAATGAATATAGCCCATATCGCGTTCCCCTTTATCATTCAAATCACGGTAAATCACATCTACATTCCCTTTCGAGTCAGCTAAGGCATCGATGCGACAACATTCACAGGTCTGCTTATCGAGAATTTTCATTTCTCCAAACCCACTCCCAGGACTTGTTGAAGCAGTCACTAAGGTCCGACCTTTCGGACCTACTTTGACATCCAACCAATAAGCCCCAACCTCACCATTAGGCAGGGAAATAATCTTACCAAATGAATGACTCAAACCTGCCGCTGTATCCTTGTGAATGTATTGAGGCTTTTGCCAAAGCCCATTGACTTCCATGGCATACAACAAATCACCGTTAAAACGAGAGGCTGCTGTAGGTCGGTTCATTTCATACAAAAGGATACATGATCCGTCAGCTTTATAGGCCAACTTAGGCATTCCCTCGGCATGCGTTGACGCTTTTTTATCAATAGGGACCTGCTCAGCAGGCCCCTGATTGACTGTTCTGAAAAACAAAACTCCATTGGCGGATTTCTCTACCCAAGATAATACGACATCGCCGTTTGATTTCAATGCAAAAGAGGGGTCTAACGCCTGATTAGCTGGGTTAGACACCGTTTGCGCGAAAGAAACTTGCGCAATGAAAACGAGCAAAAGAATTAGTTTTTTCATTTTTTGAATAGTTGGAATACATCAATTTGAACACCTGCTACCACGGTACGAGGCGCAGCTGGCGTGTAGGTAGCTTTATCTGTTGCGTTATTTCCACGCGTCGCCGTCGTTGCATACAGCGCATCGCCTACGTTCAAGATGTTCGTGAAGAATTGATACGCTTTGTAATTATATCCAAGACGAACATTGAATACAGAAATGCCTTCATAGGTTTTTGTATTTACCTGATTCTCGAACCATGGGCCTATTTTTTGCCATTCTACTGCGATGCGAGCTCCTTTGTATTTGTAGGTTACTTCTGAGTTTGCGATGAAATTAGGCGCTTGAGGCATCTCCTTGCCATTGACATTTTTCAAAACATCACTCGCTTTGGTACTTAACACAAAATCAACAAAGGTATGCTTGGCATTTGTCCCACCAAACCGGAAGTTCCATGCATCAGTTGGTCGGTACGTGATTTGGTATTCAATTCCTTCGTGTAAGGTTTTTCCGGCCGACTGATAATCCGTCGTGTTATCTGGCTGGCGAATGCCCAACAACTCATTATTTCCCTCCAAACGATAGAATGTATAATCAACATACACTTTATTCGAAAACAAAGAAGCCCAGCCCCCTACTTCATAATTTGAGAATACCGCCGGATAAATGCTTAAATAAAATTTCTCGCCAGTCGCTGCAGCTTGTGCTGCTGGACGTGCACGGAATACAGCTGAAAGCGCTGGAGGTGAAAATCCTTTCGAATAGTTTCCATAAAAGCCCACATTCGAACTAGCCTCGTAGGTAATTCCCAACTTCGGAGAAAATTGTGCGTAGCTTTTCGATCCTGTTGAATTATCAATAAAGTTCGTGTAATCAAACGACATCTGATCGAAACGACCACCTAAGGATAGACGCAAATGGTTCATAGGCTGTAAATCCCATTGTGCATAGGCAGCCTGATTCCATATCACGGCCGAATAATTTCCTAGGAAAGTCGATGGCAAGACTTGCGAAATCGTGAATTTCTCCACCGACTTTTTATCCGCACGAAGCGATGCGGCTAAATTAATTCGATAAGCCCAGTAGTCATTCGGAGAACGATCTAACAAAAATCCGGCCACTAATTTTGAATTCAGAAATTCAAAATTTTGGGTATGTTGTCCCATCAAACCAAAACTCTTAAAGCTATTCTGATTGATTTGTCCAGAAGCAGTCAAGGATGGTGATGACCACGAAATCGAATACGAAGGATTTTGACCTAAAGCATTATCCCGGTAAAAAGCGGTTAAACTTGAATTTGCTTTCTCCGACCATTTATGCTCCAAAGTCAAACGAGAGCGCGATGAAAAGGAAGAACGGTAGGTGAAATCTGCCGGACTTTTATACGTACGAGAGTAGAAACCCGTACTATCGATATTACCACCCGTTTGCGAGAAATAATCGTTATACGCAAATGAACTCCAAAGTTTTGTTTTAGGCGTCAATTGGTAATCTACGCGCACATTGATGGATGACTTATCGAAATCTGAATTAGATGCCCAAGAATCTTTTTGGCGAGCCACATAGCCTCCCGACATAATCGACCATTTTTTGCCCAACTGAGCTCCAGCTGTAAATTGAATACGCTTGTAACCCCATTGATCCATTTGATATCCAATTTGAGCGGTTGGGATACCTGGTGCTGTTTTGGTAATTAAATTAATGGCACCACCCACAGCTTCAGGACCATAAAGTGAAGATGCTGGGCCCTTAATTACTTCCACTGAATTTAATCCTTGAAGATTCGTTTCAATCAATGCATTGTGGTTAAACACCCCCAAAGGTCGCAAGGCAAGACCATCTTCTAAATAGAGGAAATAAGCAGATGTTCCAAAGGGTTGACGAATTCCCATCCCATGTTGTTCATTTCGGTAGTCCAACATCACCACTCCCGGAACCTTATTGATAAGCTCGGTTAATTGAAGTGCCTTCGTATCTTGAATCAAAGCGGATCCAATTTTATGAATGGCCACCGGCGTCTCCGCCCGCGTAGCCGCTTGTCGGGAAGCCGTTACCACGACCGCATCCAAATTTTGCGTAGATTCTTCTAACAAAATGGGAGCCTGGAAATTAGTTATTTTTTTAGCTATAAATCCAAGGCTTGATACTTCGTACTCGCCCGATGTAGCTCCAATCTTAAATTCACCTCGCTCGTTCGAGATGGAAATAACTTTTGAATTTTGTTTTAACGATGCGCCCACAATCGGCTCGTTGGTAATTGAGTTTAATACCTTCACGGTATACTGTTGGGAATTAGCCACAAACGAAAGCAGCATTCCCATGAATAATAGGATGTTTTTCATGAAATCTTAATTAAAATGAATAGTGCCCACATTGAAAAATGCAGGTAAATAAATCAAATTAATTAAGCTCGAGGTGGGTGGAAAAAGCCTTTAGCGGCTGAGTTAGGAAAGAATTCCTGCGTAGAAAAATGATTTTCGATGGCAATAGGTGCCGAGAAACAAGGGGAAAAAACAGGCTCAATCGCTTGAAATGCCAAAACAACTTCAGGCATTTTCTCCAAACGCTCCGAATTTGATTTTTGCTCTTTTTCTTCTGCGGCCTTTAATTGTTTGGCCAAATAACATTGACCCTTACAATTCAACATCGGTTTGTCGCGATTTTCGCAGAGATTCTTAGCGATGTAATCCTGATTAACCCGGTAATATGCGACAGCACCCCATTGATTCATCAAGGGAAGCTGCATGGAAATAAACAACAAAAGGGCTAAGGCACTTTTCACGGCACAAAGGTATGTAAAAAGTTTATTTCAAATGCACCGCTGAATCATTGATTTGATAATTTTTCGATTTAACCAATTCCATGATGGCAGAACCCGCCAATAAAACAGGTCCATATCCATGCGCCGCGAAAGGGGAAATCGGTCGGTGATAATAAAACGCCGGATCCCATGCCAGACCTGTTCCCACGCAGGTACCTTCCACATGGCCTTTTTCGTTCACACGGGCGGCCACGGCGTTCCAGCCCAACAAAGCCGCAGGACCATAGGTCTTCGGATCAAGCCAACCCATATTGATGCCTTTGGCCATCACATAGGTGTAAATTGCCGAAGCAGAGGTTTCCAAATAGGAATCGTTTTTATCGATCAATTGATGCCAAAAACCGGTGCCATCTTGATAAGACATTAAGCCTTTTAGATGAAGCTTCAACTGCTTTAGCACTTCAGGTCTTGCCGGATGGTTAGCAGGTAGGAATTCGAGCATTTCACAGTTGGTCAACAAAGCCCAACCGTTCGCCCGTGCCCAGTGAAATTCTGGATGTTCTTCCGCATCCACCAAATAACCATGCATGTAAATATTAAGATTCGGATTAAACATTCGCATCCGATAGGCATTGAATTGAAACACCGCCTCCTCGTATTCCCCTAATTGTAAAAGAGCCGGAATGGCCATGTAGACATCATCAAGCCACATCGTGTGGTGAAGCGGACGAATACGGACTAAAGTGCGGTCTGGCAAACGATGTTCCTCCTTTAAAATAAAATCGGAGGCACGTTTCGTCACAAAGGACATATCCGTTGTAAAACCTGCCTTCTTCGACTTGATTACGGCCATCCCCATCGCTCCGATGTCATCCAACGCACGCGGATGAATCAGGCCATGCAGTACATGTTTAGAATCGTTTTTCTGAGCAGCAGGAATCGCTGATGCGATTAAATTTAAGCGATTAAAGACGTAATCCTTGTATTTCGGAGAACCGGAAATGCGGCTTAATTCCAACATCCCCGAATAGGTAACTCCCCACTCATATGAAATTGGGCGAAAATCGCCTTTGGAGAAAACGGTTTGCTCTTCAAATGGCTGTCCAGGTGACCAAATAGCACCGGTGGATTTATTGACAAATTGATTGGGTGTCGCAACTTCTAAATAATTGAAAACGCGATCCAATACAGATTGAACATCTTGCATCGAAGCTGCACCATAGTGTGTGGGATAGTCTGGCTGTAACGCATGCAAAGGTGCTGTCGCATCAGAAGAAGCTGTAATGTTTTTCTGAGCGAATAGGCTCGTAGAAATCAAAAGGAAAGTTAGGGTATATCGCATAAAAAAAGGGCTTACTCATCATAAAGACAAGTAAACCCTCCATATACTTCTTGAAATCTATTTTTTCATTTCAATTCCTTGGATCTGCACAACAATTTGTTGCTCAGTAGCCTTCGGATTGACTGCGACAAAATACACATCATGCTCGCCTGTTGTCGGGGCAATCGCGACTTTTTGAGCTGTTGGTCCATTCATGCGTCGCGGTGCTGGTTGGGCCGGTGCTGCTGGTTGTGCTGGTGCTGGTGCCGCCGCCGATGCTGGAGCAGCTGGTGCTGCTGGTGCCGGTGTTGCTGTACCTGCTGCTGTAGGTGTTCCTAGCGGAGCTCCTTTCCCAGTAGCCGCTGCTGCTGGTGGACCACCAAATCCGCCTTGTGAAACTTCAATCAAATTCGTTTTACCAATCACAGGTCCCGTAGGTGAATCCAAGTGAATTTCGATCACCCCTCCTGTTGCATTCGTGCGTGCTTGTGCAGAGGCAGCAATATCGATAGTCGAAATACCTGTTAAATCTAAACCTTTATAACCCAAATGTGGATTTTGACCCACCATGTTCGTTGAACGACCTGGTGTAATCAATTGCATGATGCCTTTCGTCACATCCGCCTTTTCAACGTCTAATTGAGGAGCACGTAAGAATACCCATTTCTCGGATTGTACCGGAGCGATTTTCTTGTTTCCTTTATCCACATAAGTCGCACGAACCACGAATACACCTTTCGATGATTTCTGTCCTTCTGGCTTTACTAAGGCTAACTCCCCTTTCAAGGCAATTTTGTTCGATGCTTTTGGCTCGCTTAGGCTCATGATGTAAGAAACCATTTGCTTCGCATCTGCTTTCGAAATCGCTGGGTGTGCCGACATCGCATGCTCTCCCCAAACGCCCATTCCTCCAGCAATCACTTTATCCGCTAATTGGTCAATGACATTTTGACCCTTGTATTTCACAGCAACTTCATTGTAGCTAGGTCCTACCGAACGAACGTTCATTTGGTGGCAAGACTTACAATCGCTTTTATTGATCAACCTCAAACCTGCAGATGCAAATAAATCTGAATCTGCCTTGCGGTGACTTTGTGACATCTCGATTGGATCATATCCAAATGGAATGTAATCCAAAGTCGCAGCAACAGATTCTGGTGCGATGCCTTTTTCCAACTCACCATCTTCTTTATCGCTAACCTTCACCTTGTATTTAGGCGCCGAATCAGCGAAATAGAATGATTTATTATTTCCTTCAAAATCAATGTCAACTACAGGAGCTTCGTTACCTACTAGGATTTCCAAGGCTGCTGTATTACTAGCTCCTTTGGCATCCGTCGCTTTCAAGATTACCGCATATTTGCCAGCATCCTTTAAGTTCAACGTTGCTTTCTCACCAGATAAATTTTTCACAAACTTACCTGCTTTTTTAACCGTCCATGTATACGTCAATTTATCTCCATCCGCATCTTTCGTTCCTTCCGCAGAAAGGGTGGTTTGGAATGGCGCCGCACCTGCTTTGTTGGCTGCTGACGCGACAACTTCCGGCTTGCGATTCCCCCCTTGGTATTCAATCTTCACCAAACGCGCGTTTTCATTGCCTCTAAACCAAGCAGAACCGTATTCCAATACGTATAAATCGCCTTCAGGACTGAAATCCATATCAATCGCCGAACCAAAAGTTGTGTTAGGCATAAAACGCTCCATGGATTTATAATTTCCATTTTCATCCAAAGTAACGGACATGATCCAACCGCGCATAAATTCGACGATTAACCATTTTCCTTCATAATACGAAGGGAAAACACGCTTTGCACCTGGAAAATCTGAACGACGGAATACCGGGCCACCCGTTGCCGAACGTCCTGATGAACCTACTAATGGGAATTCCTCCGACGTACCATATGGATACCAAATCATTGCCTTTGTTGCCGGTGGCAATTCGCGTAAACCTGTATTATTAGGTGATTCATTCACGGGAGCAGCTGGATTGAATTTCGGTCCGATTGCCATCGTTTCAAAATTTACATCCGCATAAGCTTGGTTATTTCCAATGAAATAAGGCCAACCGTAATAGCCGGGTCCTTTGGCTTGATTAAATTCATCGTATCCGCGAGGTCCTTTTTCTGAGTCTACCGAAGCGTCAGGGCCTACTTCACCCCAATACAAAAATCCTGTTTTAGAATCTAAACTTGGTCTCCAAGGATTACGGTGACCCATCGTGTAGATTTCCGCACGTGTTTTTGGAGTACCTGGTGCGAATAAGTTTCCTTTAGGAATCGTATAGGAACCATCCTTTTCCGGGTGAATACGTAAGATTTTACCACGTAAATCATTTGTGTTTGAAGCACCACGTTGGTCATCCCAATACGCTTGACCCGGACGTTCGTCAATCGGCGCGTAGCCGTCTGAATTACTATTACTTGTGTTGTTACCTACCGTTAAGAATAAGTTCCCAGCTTTATCGAAAACCATACCACCACCCGTGTGGCAGCATTCTTCACGTTGGGTTGGAACTTCTAAGATGATTTTTTGTTGATCCAACAACAATTGCTCATCTTTTAATTCGATACGAGCCAACACGTGTTTGGGGTCTTTTGGATGGGCGTAATAGATGTACAACCAATGATTCTCTTTAAAATTAGGATCTACAACAACTCCCATCACACCTTCTTCCGCTTCGCGTACTTGGCCTAAACGGTTTGTGTATTTCGTATTGGTTACGATTTTACCTACGGACTTCGTGATTCCCGTGGCAGGATCGTACTGTTTAACTTCTCCTTTTCGCTCAACAAAAACAATGCGTCCGTCAGGCAAAAAAGTGAATTCCATCGGTTCATCGAGTTTATCTACGAGCACCGACTTAACAAAACGATTTTCATCGGGGGCTTGCGCGAAGACGGCTAGCGAGGTACATGCTAGCGTTAGGGCTAGTAAAAATTGCTTCATGGTAAGTCTAGATTTATTATTTTACAAAAATGATACAATAATCGGAAATTAAAAATTTGTCCATTGTATTTGATACGAAAAACCGACATGTGTCGACAAAAAATCACTTACTTTGGAAAAATTATCGACCTATGAAAATCATTGCTTTCGTCCTTTTGACGCTTCCAATCTTTGCACAAACAAATAAAGACGTTTCTGATATTAAGTCTGTCCTGAATACGCAGGTGAAACTTTGGAATGAGGGCAAAATCGAGGAATTCATGGAATACTATGCCAAAAGTGAAGACCTCAAATTTATTGGCAAAAGCGGTGTAACAAAAGGCTGGGCCGCTACGCTGAAGCGTTATCAGACCAGTTATCCGAATCGGGAGACCATGGGCAACCTTTCCTTTGACATACAGGAAGTAGATGTAACGGCTGGCCAAACCGCATGGGTATTAGGACGCTGGAATTTAAAACGCCCTAGCATAGGCGATGTAGGTGGCTATTTTACGCTATTGATCAAAAAAATCGATGGCCGCTGGTTGGTGGTAAGGGACCATACGAGCTAGGCGCGCGAAAAAACGTAAAACATTTCACTCGCGATTTGACGAGAGCGTTCATCATACATGGCTGCCTCTTGATCTGTATCATCAAAGGCTTTGGGATCTTCATATCGCACAGGGATTCGAACTTCTGCACCTGGAATAAATGGGCAATTTTCGTCCGCATGTGAACAAGTCATCACGGTCGCAAAGGTGCGATGTGGATTGATGACATCATCGTACAATTTTGAAAACGTAATGATGGGACGAGAATCTTCCGTGTGTAAGACAAAATAGATTGGATTCGAATGTCCGTGTTTGGAAACAATGAAGCCCATCCGACCTAAAGAAGCGACGGTTCGTTCGTTGCATGCCGTCACCTCTACCCCTCCAGAATAACATTGTGCAGCTAATTGAAAATAATCAGCGGCTGTTTGTGCCCAAATTTGCGCGAATTGTGAACGACGTGAATTGTGGGTACAAATAAAGTTCAACAAGATAGGTTGTTCTTTTTCACGCTTGGATTTGATGTACTCGATTAAGGGCTGAAGAACCGCTTTTCGTTCATCGGTAATTTCCAAGGATAAAATGGATTCGAGGTTTTCGTTTAGGGTATTATTCATGTGAAAAGAAGGGACTTCTTACTACAGCTTTGGCAATCCTTTGAGGTTTGCCAAAGCTAAGGGTTATAAACGATATTTAGGATTCAAAAACTGATAATTTATTAACAACAACCGGAACCCGGTGCACAGGAATTAGCCGATTGCACTTCGGCAATTTTCAACTTCGGTTTTTCTGCAAGAGGTGGCATGCAGCACGCTGATGCGTCTTGAGATTCATAATGGGGATCGTTGAATTCAGCATCTTCATGAAAATAATAAACTTCCCACTGAACGCCGTCGGGATCAGTTGCCCAGAATTTATCCTGCACCGCATAACAACAAGATGTACCGATTTCCTCTTTGGAAACAATTCCTTGTGCACGAGCATGTACTAAACGATTATTCATTTCTTCAACCGTTTCTACTTGGAAACCTAAATGACCAAAATTGGATTGTACACGTTCAGAATTTTCAATAAACGAAATAATCAACGATGGACTATCCAGGACATATTTGGCATAACCCGGTTTAACCTTGGTAGCCGGTTGTCCAAAAAACGTGGAATAAAAATTCACCGATGCCGCCAAATTGCTGACATAAAGTGATACGTGCATACGAGGAAAGCTCATGATTAACAGCAGTTAGATTGTTGAGAAACGAAATAATTTTCAAAAAACGACCCAAACAATTGGCTAAATTCCGCCCACTTCTCGGGATTGATGCAATAACAAACGGAAACCCCTTCGATGGTTCCTTGAATAAAACCAATCTCTTTCAGTTCGCGAAGGTGTTGCGAAATGGTCGCTTGCGCCAAACCCAATTCGGAAATCAAATCACCATTAATGCAGGTTTTTGATTTAACCAAATACTGTAAAATGGCCACACGCGCTGGATGTCCTAACACTTTCGCCATGTGGGCAATCGCATTTTGCTCATCCGTAAACAAATCAGTTTTGGTTATTCCCATTGTATTATCATTACATTGCAATGTTACGATGAATTTACTTATTAAAAAAACCTCGAAAGGTTTTTTTCTTTGCTGCTTACCTTTGGCAATCCTTCAAGGTTTGCCAAAGGTTAAGGAGGGCAGCAAAAAGCTACGTTTTTTCAAACAAATAACGTTCAAAAAAACTGATATTTTTAGTCACGGTAATTCAATGCAGGCTTACGATTCCCCAATAAACTCTTGTATTGAAATTCAGTTCCTCGTTTATTTAACCATTCCAAACGGGCATCCTCAATCAACACAGGTTTTTTAAATAAATCCATCGCAGTTAAGGCAAGCGTTTTGGCAGCAACCAACATGCCTTTCCGACCAATCGACATCCCGCCGGCGGCGACTGCTTGCCAACTATGCGCTGCAGTTCCGGGCACCCAAGTCGCTGCCCCAAGGCCCACCGTAGGCACAACCCATGAAACATCGCCAACATCCGTAGAACCTCCCCCACTTGGGTCCGGGTGATTCAAAAACACTTGATTCGTCGTTGACAAATCTATCGCCTGCATCCCAGGTGTTTGTTGGAGCTGTTTTGCGAAGGCTTGTTCAGAAGCAGATAGGCTATATCCTCCAACGGATTTTAGATTTGCCCCCATGACAGACACTAAATGTTCATTGGGTAAAACCTCATATACGCCTCCGATTAATTCTACCTCATAACGCGTTCCAGTACCTAAAGCCGCTCCTTCCGCTGCTTTTTCAATGCGGTTCCAAACATCCATGACAACATCTCGTTGGGGTGATCGAACATAATAATACACTTCGGCATAATCGGGAACAATGTTCGGTGCTTTTCCACCATTCGTTATCACATAATGAATTCTTGTCGATGATGGCACATGTTCACGCATCATATTGGCCATGTAATCCATCGCTTCCACAGCATCCAAAGCAGAGCGTCCGCGTTCCGGCGAAGCTGCCGCATGGGATGATAACCCATAAAAACGAAACTTACCAGCCTTGTTCGCGAGCGAAGAAGAGGGAGATACTGTATTTTCATCATTCGGATGCCAATGCAACATTACATCCGCTTGGCTAAATAAACCTGCACGAACCATATACACTTTTCCTGAACCACCCTCCTCGGCAGGGCAACCGTATAATTTGATTGTCCCCTTTTGACCGGTTTCCTTCATCCATTCTTTCACCGCAATAGCCGCTGCCACAGATCCAGTACCAAACAAATGATGCCCACATGCATGTCCAGAATTGCCGCCTAAGGTCCGTTTAGTCGGAATAGAATCCTGTGACAAACCTGGCAAGGCATCGTATTCCGCCATAATTCCGATAACGGGTTTCCCTTGCCCGAACGTCGCAACAAAAGCCGTAGGAATATCAGCGACACCTGCCTCCACCTGAAATCCGGCTTGACGCAACGTCTCTTGCAATAACAAGGAACTTTGTTTTTCCTTATAGCCTACCTCAGCAAAATTCCAGATTTTTTGCGCAATTTGTCCGTATTGATCGGAGCGATTTTGAATAGATTGAATGACTTTTTTCTTATCCGCTTCTTGAGCCATTGCGGAAAGCGAGATCACACATAAGGCTGCGAAAGCCACAATTCGATGAAGCATAATTTATTAGTTTATAGGTACGATAAACTCAAATTTAGCCGGAAGAACCCGAAATTCAAATGTCATGGATTCTAAAACTTCGCCATCCACCTGAGCTCGCAAAACTCGATCGCAGGAAACTGTTTGTTGGCGAATCCGTAAAAAATTCAAAAATGGTAAGCGCACATGCCTCCCTGCTTGTATGATGGGCATGTAAAATAAACGCTTCCAAACAGGCAAAGGCTCACAGACCATCATGTCTAATTCACCATCTTCAATCGATGCCATGGGGAAAAAATGGAATCCGCCACCTGCTCGTGACGAATTAAATACCATACATAAAAAGACAGGAATTCCCGAAATTCGATAATGCTTAAATCTGAATAAGGCAGGAATTGCAGCCAAATAATACCCTAAACCACCTTTGATGTAGCGAATCGCCTCCATCGAACGCAATACTTCTCCTTCTATTCCAATCCCGACGCCATTTAAAAAAAGCATCTCGTTCACCTGACCCGCATCTATTTTTCGACTTTGCCCAGCCAAAATACTCGACAAATGAGATTCGCGTGAACAATCCCCAAAAAGTTTCCAATAAAAATCATTGCC
>JBEEOB010000128.1:0-6776 GCA_041191865.1 Bacteroidota bacterium | reverse complement strand
TTCTTGATTTGGGAAGCTAAATAATTTCCAAAGGTAAAACAAAAGCCGTAATTTTATCCATTCTATTTCAATTTATGTATAAAGCATTGCCTTCGATTGGGCTTTTGGGTGGTGGTCAACTGGGTCGCATGTTGTTGCAAGCAGCGATCGATTTAGATATCCAGGTATCTTGTTTAGATCCGGATGCTGAAGCACCTTGTCATGAACTTGCCCATTTTTTCAAAGAAGGCTCGTTTCAGGATTATGATGCTGTATACCAGTTTGGTCAACATTTCGATGTGATTAGTATTGAAATCGAACATGTGAATATCGAAGCGCTCGAACAATTAGAAAAAGAAGGAAAACGAGTTTTCCCCCAACCGCATATTTTGCGAATGATTCAAGACAAGCGTCTTCAAAAGCAATTTTTCCAAGATCACGGATTTCCAACAGCCCCCTTCGTGCTGACTGAAAACCAAGCGGATATCGCGCAGCATGCCGATTTCTTGCCTGCTTTCCATAAGTTGGGCAAAGGCGGATATGACGGAAAAGGGGTTCAACGGATTGCTTCGCTTGCCGATCTGCCAAAGGGATTTAACGCCCCGGGTTTATTGGAGAAAGCGGTGGATTTTGAAAAGGAATTGGCGGTGATTGTCGCAAGAAATGAAGCGGGTCAAATTTCTGCCTTCCCGGCCGTTGAAATGGTCTTTCATCCTGAACATAATTTGGTTGATTTTCTTTTTTCACCTGCCTCCATATCAAAGGAGATCGCAGCGAGTGCTGAAAAAATCGCGGTCGACCTAATAGATAAAATGGGGCTAGTTGGCGTATTAGCCGTCGAAATGTTTCTAACTCCTTCGGGTGATATATTAATTAATGAAGTCGCACCGAGACCCCATAATTCGGGACATCAAACAATTCGGGGCAATGAAACTTCTCAATACGAGCAGCATTTGCGGGCCATCGCAGGTTTGCCTTTAGGAAGTACAAAAGCCAAAGGTGTATCCGGTATGTTGAATTTGTTAGGGGAAGCTGGATTTAGTGGCCCCGTTAAATATGAGGGACTTCAGGATGCGTTAGCAATAGCTGGTGTATATCCTTTTTTGTATGGCAAGAAGGTGACAAAGCCTTTTCGTAAAATGGGCCATGTGACCATTTTGGGGGCAAGCAAAGAAGAGATTGTTGAAAAGTCAGAACAAGTAAAAAGCCTAATCCGTGTGATTAGTTAAATAGAAAATTATGGTTGGAATCATCATGGGAAGCAGCTCTGATCTGCCAGTAATGCAAGATGCAATTCAAGTTTGCAAGGATTTTGGTATTCCGTATGAAGTGGATATCGTTTCTGCACATAGAACACCCGTTAAGATGTTGGAATATGCGCAGACAGCCAAATCGAGAGGATTAAAAGTAATTATTGCTGGCGCTGGCGGAGCAGCACATTTGCCGGGAATGGTTGCGTCTGCAACGATTTTGCCTGTTATTGGCGTTCCCGTAAAATCATCTAATTCGATTGATGGTTGGGATTCCATTCTCTCTATTTTGCAAATGCCCAATGGCGTACCCGTTGCCACCGTTGCTTTAAATGCCTCCAAAAATGCAGGTCTGTTAGCTGTGCAAATGATTGCCATAAGCGATGCTACATTGTCGGCTAAATTAGATCAATATAAAGCGGAATTGATTGAGAAGGTTGCCGAAATGAGCCAACAAGCCAACGATTTAATTAAGTAATCATGAAAAACCCTTTCTCTTTTATGAAAGAAAGCGAATCGTCGAATCTGCCTTTAGTTACCTTGTTCGTATTAATTGGAACTGTGGTAGCATTATTGTTTGTGGGATATGAACATTTTCTTGGACCTGAAACAAGTAGCCTAGCTAAAGCTGAAAAAGTTCAAGTAGACGAGGATGAATTACCGATGGAAGATATCGTTTCTTCAACGGTTATTCGGGATACGACGTCAACGGATACGACATCAGTCGATCAGGATGCGGTTGACTTAGACCAACAAAAGAAAGAAGCCGAAGCAGAGAAAGTGCCGGAAGTTACAGTAGAAGAGCCAGCGGGCAAATCGTTTACTTACCAGGCCGATCCAGGAGAATCTGCAGAAAGCATTGCGAAACATTTTGGCTTAACAGTCGATCAATTGAAAGCAATGAATCCAGCCGGTGTAAAGGGTGGATCTAAAGTAAAAGTGAAAGTTCAAGCTTTTCATATCGTAGGAAAAGGGGATGTGTTGCGTGTCGTGGCAGAGAAATACCATGTTTCGAAGAAAGCATTGATGGACGCTAACCACAAAAAAGAAGATGTAACGATGCGTGGTGAAGAGCTCGTAATTCCTTTGCAGTAATGCGTCTATTCGTTGGCATAATTTTCTTTTTTGGCTGTTTTACAAGCAACGCACAGGTAGACTCGTTGCGATTGGTTTGCCTCCCCCAACAGATCGATTGGGTTACGAATCAAGATTTATTGTGGATGTACCGGCAGCGGGATACCTTACGCCAGCACGGTGCTGCAACTCATTTTCAGGCGATTTTAAATGGGAATCAACTCACATATACTGATTCAACGAGTTTACGGTATTTAGCAAGTTTGCAAGCAACTTATCCGGCATTAGATTCTATTTATTCGAGCGTTTTGCAATCGGAAACAAAATCTTTTGCCATTCAAAAAGATAGCTTGCTAACAAAGGTTTCAGCTTTTGGATGGTCGATGCGCTATTTGCAAGCTGTTCGTAATTTACAACGACAGCAACAATTGATCCGCAGCGGGCGTTCGCAAGTTCTGCTCTCTTTCCATAATTTTAATTTGGCTGCTGATGTAGGTCTCTATGCCCGTCGGCGCTATTTGCGTCGCTCACCGCGCTATCAGCGCATGGGTCAAATGGCAAAAAATTTAGGAATTTATTGGGGAGGTGATTTTGTGGGTTTCCCTGATCCAGGGCACATTCAGCGATTTAAAAATAGCGCAGCCTTGGTGACAAAATATCCTTTATTGGCATTTGAATTTGAAAAGTACCGTGATCATTATGAGGCGATCTATCGGAAAAACAATTTGCATATCGACAAAGTCCTCGATACCGAGGCTTTATTGATTGCATTAAATCGCTTAAGAGTGGGGAAAGTTTGCGCTTGCCAACAAGCCATTCTACCCAAGGAACATCAGCCTTTGGGCGATGCTGCGCGCGTCGAAGTGAATACGGATCAAAATTGGGTTTTTATTAAGCCCTATCGAGGTAATGGTTATTATTATACCTTGGGCAGATGGGCTTATCAGGCTAAAAATTAAAATTGTAGCCGCGTAAAAATTCGTCGATTTTCATTCTTTTTTTGCCCTCCATTTGCCATTCTAGGATTTCAATATATCCATCTTGACACCCGACTCGTAAAAAGGTTTTTTGGTCGGTGTCCCAAATGCCAATTCCTAAATCTGGAATCGATTCAGGATGAAATTTAACTTGAATGAGTTTACAGTTTTTCCCCTGAAATGTAGTGTGAGAGCCCGGAAAAGGATACATGCCACGAACTAAATTGTAGATTTCAGCTCCCGTTTTTGACCAATGAATTTCGCCGCTTGCACGTGTTAACTTGGGAGCAGGTTTCATGGCCGCAGTTTCGTCTTGCGGTACAGGATTTGTTGTTCCAGCTTGAATTGCTACTGCTGTCTTTACGACCAATTTAGCGCCTCGTTTCATTAAGCGTTCATAGACGTCCCCTGTCGTATCATCTGGGAGAATAGGTTCGGTTTCTTGGAAAAGTAAATCTCCAGTGTCAATTTCATGTTGTAAGAAAAAGGTCGTTACACCTGTTTCGGTTTCACCGTTGATAACGGCCCAGTGGATAGGTGCCGCTCCTCGGTAGTTGGGGAGCAAGGATCCATGTAAATTAAACGTGCCCAAGGGGGGTAAATTCCAAACGACCTCCGGGAGCATTCGGAAGGCGACGATAACTTGCAGGTCAGGTTTATAAAGCCTTAATTCCTCTACGAATACAGGATCTTTTAACTTAATAGGTTGTAAAACAGGCAGCCCTTGTGTTTCTGCAAATTGTTTAACAGCTGATGATTGTAGTTGTTGGCCTCTGCCCGCAGGTTTGTCGGGTGCCGTAACGACAGCCACGACATTGAAATTCGCTTGAATGAGGGCTTCTAGGCTTGCAACCGCAAAATCGGGGGTGCCAAAAAAAACGATACGCATGTGTGTTAGGGGCTGGGTGAAAATGTTTTTTGGTTGTTGTAAAACATTTTTTGTTTACCTTTGTGGCTTACCAAAACTGATTTTGTGTTAGCAAAGCAACATTTATTATAGTTCCGAATCCGAAACAAAACTACAAATAATTTAAGTAGAACGGTCGGAGGCCGTTCTATTTTGTTTTTTAACACAGTCAATAACATTTCATAGCTTATGGCAAAGTTTCAATATTATACCGCTGAGGCGCTCGACAAATTAAAGGCTGAATTACATCAATTGAAGATTCAGGGGCGTTCTGACATGGCTAAGCAAATTGCTGAGGCGCGTGACAAAGGAGACTTAAGTGAAAATGCCGAATACGATGCCGCAAAAGATGCCCAAGGACTTTTAGAACTTAAGATTTCTAAATTAGAAGAGGTAGTTTCAAATGCACGTGTTTTAGATGAATCAACGATTGATTTGTCAAAGGTTTCGATTTATTCGATTGTTGAAATTCGTAACACGAAAAACAACGCGACAGTTAAATATACGATTGTGTCTGAGGAAGAGGCGGATTTACGAGCAGGAAAGATTTCCGTTTCATCTCCTTTTGGGAAAGGATTATTAGGGAAGAAGGTTGGAGAATTAGCTCAAATTCAAGCGCCTGCTGGTCATTTGGAATTTGAAGTGATGTCATTGTCTCGTTAGCCTTCGGATGATTTTATGGAAAGCCTCCTTTGGGGGCTTTTTTTATGCCCTGGGACCAAAGATCGCTGACCCTACGCGAACCATGGTGGAACCCTCTTGGGCGGCGAGTAAATAGTCCCCCGACATGCCCATCGAGATTTCATTCCAAATCACTCGGCCAGAACCAACGCCCATATACTGAGATTTGAAGTTCTCAAACATCTCTTTTAAAACCTTGAATTCCTGCTGAATTTGGCCTGTATCTGTTGTGAAAGACGCCATGCCCATCAATCCGACAATTTGGATGTTTTCGAGTTGTGCCAAATCGGGATTTTGAAGGATTTCGATGGCCTCCTGTTTGTCCAGGCCAAATTTCGTATCCTCCTGTGCAATGTACATTTGCAATAAGCAGGGAATAATGCGGTTATTTTTCGCGGCTTGCTTATTGATTTCAACCAATAGGCTCCAAGAATCAACCGAATGGATGAGGTGAACGAAATGCGCGATGTATTTGACTTTATTCGTTTGTAGGTGGCCAATTTGATGCCAACGGATATCTTGGGGTAGTTGGGTTTGTTTTTCAACCATCTCTTGGACACGGTTTTCGCCAAAATCAAGTGTTCCACAAGCATGCACGGATAACAATTCGTCGATGGATCGTGTTTTAGTCACAACAATTAGATTGCATGGATAGGGTTCTAATTCTGATTGAATTTTGGTGATTTCTTGTGCTATGGACATCGGTTGGGAAAAAAATTGTGATGTAAAATTAATTTATTATTTTTGATTCTGCGGTGCGGCACGAAAGGCCATATCAATTATTTATACAAAAATGCAATCAAATTCGATGAGTTCTCGAGAAAAGCGATTGGAGCGCCTGGTCTATCTTTTGACTATTTTGGTGTTCTTCTTGGCGGGAATGCTTTACATCGAGAAATACCAGCCTGGGTTTTGGGTTTTGGAGCAACAGCAAGAGGATTTTGTGGAGGATGCCCAAGAGCGATTAGATTCGATTTCGCAGCAATTGCAGGTGCGTATGGTTCAAATTAAGCGATTGGGAGGTCGGGTAAATGAGTTAGAAAAGGCTCGTTTGCAAATTGAAGGAGATCAAAAAGAATTGGCGGAACATCCGGATATGGGGCAAGCGGCTTTTCAAAAGAAATTAGCATATTACTTACGGCTTTTAGGGTTAAAGGATCAAGAAATCAAAAAACTCCGTCGGGAAAATGTTGTCTTAATTGCACGCAATGATTCATTAAGTCGGGAAGCTAAATTGTTACAAGACGGATTATCAAACGTTCAAAAGGCGTTGCGAGACTCGAGTGAGACATTTGGTATTGAGAAAAAAGAATTGAGCGAGCGATCACGGGTTTTGGAAGTACGGAATCAGGAGTTGACAGAAAAGGTGACTGTTGCGGCTGCATTACGAGCGGAAGGAGTTAATGTATATGCTATTTCGTCTCGAGGGAAAGAAACCGGGGTACAGAAAGCGAAGCGTATTGATAAAATTCGTGTCATTTTCCATTTGCAAAACAATCCATTAGCTACACGCGAAATTAAGACCATCTATCTTCGTATCATTGAGCCTACCGGAAATACATTATCTGACTATTCCCTTGGGTCGGGAACCGTGATGTTTAAAGGAAAGGAGTTAGTTTATACCGCAAAACAGCGAATATTTTATGAGAATAATCACCAGTCGGTGGAATTCATATATGCCCGTTCAACGGCTTATCGGGAAGGTAAACATGAGATCGAGCTCTATTCGGAAGGATTTCTAATAGGTCTTGGTACATTCGAGGTACGTTAATTTCAATTTATTTTTGGCTAAGTTTTTGATTGTTAAGTATTATTCATACTTTTGCAATCCAAATTTTTTTTAAGTTTTTAAACAACAATTTTGTATGCAATTAAAAAACTACGAGACGGTGTTCATTTTAACTCCCG
>JBEEOB010000127.1:0-30988 GCA_041191865.1 Bacteroidota bacterium | reverse complement strand
CGACCCAAGCTATGAACCCAAGGGCTGGAAAAATTATTTCATCCCAGGGTTTTGGGAAGATCAAGGCCTCAAGGATCTCAATGGAATCGTTTGGTTTCGCAAGGAAATCGATATCCCGGCTGGGCTGGAAAATCAAGCGGCGAAGCTCTTCATGGGGCGAATCGTGGATGCCGACGAGATGTATGTCAATGGAACTCGCGTAGGCAATGTGACCTATCAATACCCACCGCGGCGCTACGAAATCAAACCCGGAATTTTACATGCGGGAAAAAATCTATTGGTTATTCGAGTTAGCAATTCAGCGGGGAAGGGCGGCTTTGTGCCCGACAAACGCTATGAACTACTCCTCGGGGAAAAGACCATCTCGCTGGTGGGAAATTGGCAATACAAAGTAGGCGATGTTTGGAACCCGAATCCCCAAATTTCCAATGCCCAAATGTATCAGCCCAAGACGCTTTACCAAGGGATGATTAGCCCGCTGTTGCCCTATACGCTGAATGGCATTTTGTGGTACCAAGGGGAATCGAATGGCGGCGATCCGAAGAATTATGGAAAGAAATTAGAAGCCTTAGCTGCGGATTGGCGTGCGAAATTCAAGCAGGCGAATCTGCCCTTTATCTATGCGCAATTACCGGGTTTTGGTGATCGCCAACTGCTACCTGTGGAAAGTAACTGGGCCATCCTTCGCGAAGAGATGCGCCAGTCTGAAAGTCAAATTCCGAATAGCGCGATGGTCGTAACCATTGATCAAGGGGAATGGAACGACATTCACCCACTGAACAAAAAACCCATCGGAGAGCGTATGGCCTTGTCGGCAAACCAACTCATCGAAAAGGTCGCAACCACCAGCTCCGGGCCTCGTGTAGAGAGCGCCAGCAAAACAGGAAATCAAATCATTCTTCGATTCACATCAACAGAAGGAAACCCGACCATTGATCGATGTGATGAGGATGAATTGCAATATATTTCCATCGCAGGCAAAGACCGAAAATTCGTATGGGCCAAGGCTCGGATCGAAAACAATTCGATCATCGTTTGGTCGGACGACATCGCAGAACCTGTATTTGTTCGCTACGCCTGGTCGGATTTCCCGGAAGGTAACCTCGTGAATGAACAAGGATTTCCGGCATCGCCGTTTGAAGTATCCGTTAATTAATGGATTATGAGCGCCTAAACGCCGAAGGCGACATCTTCTCAAAGCGCTGGAAAACCCGGTTGAAATAAGACAAGCTCTCGAAGCCACATTCAAAGCAGCATTCCGTCACGTTCTTGTCTTGCAGGAGTAATTGTTTGGCATAATTAATCCGATAACGATTCACAAAATCCGTATAGGTCAAATGGGTTGTTTTCTTGATGTAGCGACAAAAAGCTGGGACCGTCAAACTCACCTCGGAGGCCATCGCTTCCGTATCGATCTTGTCCTGAAAGTGTTTCTCGACGTATTGATGAATTCGCGCCATACGTTCCTGTTGTTTCAAGACAGCCTGACTGGCAATCGGTCGGACGTGTAACGAAATCGCATCTGTACTCTGGGCCAAAATTTGGAAGATCTGCAATAACTCCACAAACTGTTCGAAACGCGAAAGGCGTGGAATTTTCTTCATGCGCTCTCCCACTACACGCTTGGTGTCCCCATCAAAAGCCAAACCCGATTGCGCGCGCTCCATTAATTGTTGGACCCTTTGCATCTCAGGAATCAGCCCCAAACTCTTTTGGAAATAATCCGGCGGAAATTGAATCACAACCGTTTCCACGCGGGTTTTTGCCCCGTAATCAAAATTCAAATGGGGAATATTCGAGCCGATTAGTGCCAAATCCGCCCCATGGTAAGTGGACACATGATCCCCGATGTGCCGGATTCCTTGCTCAGCTTCTACATAGACCAACTCGATTTCCGGATGAAAATGCCAATAAAACACCTCATTCAATTGCGGCGTGAGCAACAAACGAAACGAGCTATCCGCATCCGGATGAATTTGTTCGAGTTTCAATTTCATTGACCCAAATATCGACAATTTTTCCACATTTGACCAAAAAATATCAATGCAGTGCAAAAAATTATCAATAGCGCATGGATACTTGCTCCTAAATTATCGGAGATTTGTTTCATCAAAACCTTATCACTTATGCAAAACGAAACCATGATCCCGAACAATGCGCATTACGACATTCCGGGAAACCCATCGACAGCCAAAAGCAGCCAATTGTCCTTGAATAACCGCCCGAACGGAGAAGCCCTTCGCGTCTTGAGCGAGGAAGATTGGGCGTTTTGGAAACACAATGGCTATGTTGTGATCAAGCAGGCTGTTCCGAGAGAACAGGCGCTGGCCACTGCGCAATTCCTGTGGGAGTTCGAGGGAAAAGATCCGAATGATCCCAGGACCTGGTATGCTCCTCCCCGCGCGGAGATGAAAATGAAGGAGTTGGCGAACACGGGCATGGTGGAATGTTATAATAACCAGCACCTTTGGAACAACCGACAAATGCAACGGGTCTACGATGCCTTTGTGGATATTTGGGGAACTGAGAAATTATGGGTGACGATTGATCGGGCCAACTTGAATTTCCCGATCCGTCCTGGCCATGAATACAAAGCGTTCATCCACTGGGATTATGATCCGGAAACGAAACCCGTGCAGGTACAAGGTGTTTTGGCTTTAGCTGATCAACTTGACGAAAACATGGGCGGATTCCAATGCATCCCGGAACTCTTCCGTGATTATGATACCTGGAAACTGAGCCAACCCGAAGACCGCAATCGCTTCCTTCCTGACACGACTGGCTTTACGCCGACGAAAGTAAAATTAGAAGCTGGAGATTTATTAATCTTCAACAGCTTGCAACCCCATGGAATCCGGGCCAATAACAGCGACAAGGTACGTTGCGCGCAATACATCTCCATGATGCCCGCCGAAGAAGATAACGATTCGCTTCGTGAATGGCGTGTCAATTCCTGGAAGAATCGCATCGCTCCCGAAGGCTATGCCTTTCCGGGTGATCCGCGCAACTGGGAACAAACCAAATACGAAACCGCCAAGCTTAATCCGCTGGGCGAAAAAATACTCGGTTTAACAAAATGGTAATGAAAGGCCCGGCAGTTGCTGGGCTTTTTGTTTGATTTTTATAATTTATGATTTGAAAATTATATAAATAAGCGAAAAATAAAGACGAAATTTGTATTCAAACCCAATACGCCTGTTTGAATGACAACAATTCGCATCGCCCTGAGCATCCTGTTATTATCTGTTGAGATGAGTTTTCTACATGCGGAAGATTCTGCTAAAACGGATTCATTACCAATGAAAATATACCATGTATCGGGTAGCGCGCTAGTTACCAATAATGGCATTTCCTTACTTCCCATGTTTAATTTGGGGAAACCCGCTGCCATATTTGATTTATCAGTGGGTAATGAACGACTTGCATTTGAACAACAATTACGCTTTTCATTGGAAGGAAAACCTTGGTCCTTCATTTTCTGGACGCGCTACAAGGCCATAACAGCTAAACGATTTCGACTAAACATCGGAGGAAACACCTCGGTAGCCTTTCGAAATTCCTTTGTCTACGACAAAATTGGCGTGGCCAAACAGGCCTTAACCCCACAGCAATTTATCGCCACAGAAATTGTCCCCAATTATCAGCTTACAAAAAATTTCGCAGTAGGAGCCTACTACCTGGTTTCTCACGGTTTAACTGAAGGGGCCAATAAGTGGACAAACTTTATCACGTTGAATGCGACTATTACCAACATCCCTGTAGGTAAAGAGACTTTCTTGCGCATTTACCCGCAAGTTTATTTCTTGGATATTGATTGCGTTGAAGGATTTTACACCACAGCAACCTTTACATTGACCAACAAAAACATCCCGTTTACGCTTTCGTCAATTATCAACCGCAAATTAAAGTCAGACATCGTCAGCAAAGATTTTATTTGGAATATTCAACTTGCCTATACTTTTAATAAGCGCTTTAAACGAATTTAATCTGATGGAAAAAATCGAAAATTTGGCCGATTTTTATAAATCCAAATTCAATTGGGTGCCTGAAGACCTTACCAAAGACTGGGGGCACTTTAATGTCTTCAAACTAGACCCATTCCTTGGGAATACCCCAAAACCCGTACCCTACCGTCGGCGCGATTTTTACAAAATAACGCTTGTGAAGGGTTGTGGTAAGATCAATTATGCCAACAAGGTTATCGAGGTCAAAGAAAATGCCATCGTCTTTTCAAATCCATTTATTCCTTACAAATGGGATTCGTTGGAACAATTAAGCACGGGATATTTTTGCATTTTTAACGACCAGTTTTTCCAGGGTTATGGAAATTTTTCGTCTTATTCCATTTACCAACCGGACGGTTCGCCGGTGATCGAATTGAATGACGCAGGCTATCTTCAATTTCAGTTAATCTTCGAAAGAATGTTGGGTGAAATCAATTCTGAATACATCCACAAGTACGACATGCTACGGAATTTGGCACTCGAAATGATGCACACCGCACTTAAGCTCGAACCAGGGAATTCCGCACGTTACGCGCCGGGGAATGCGAATAAAAAGATATCCATGTTATTCTTGGAGCTCTTGGAACGGCAATTCCCGATTGAAGGTGCTCACAATCAAATCAAATTGAAAAGCCCGTCCGAATTTGCGAAGCAATTAGCCGTGCATGTCAACCACTTGAATCGGGCGGTGAAAGAAACAACGGGAAAGACAACTTCACAGTTGATCGCAGAACGAATAAGCCAAGAGGCCAAACTCATTCTTTCCCAAGGCGAATGGGGAATTGCAGAAATCACGGATGCCTTGGGGTTCAACGAGATCAGTTATTTCAATCATTTTTTCAAAAAACACGTGGGCATCAGTCCGGTGAAATACAAAAACAATATGCTACATGGAAAAGCGAAAATTAGGGACTAGTGGCTTAGAAGTCTCCGCCATGGGACTTGGTTGTATGGGCATGAGTTTCGGTTACGGCCCCAAGGCGGATGAGACCGAGATGATTAAACTCATTCATGCGGCTGTTGAAAAAGGCATCACCTTTTTCGATACGGCGGAAGTTTATGGGCCATTTATCAACGAAGAACTTGTAGGCAAGGCCTTAGCTCCATTTAAAAATAAGGTAGTCATTGCGACTAAATTTGGTTTTCATTTAGACCCCAATCAAGGGTACAAAATGAATGGCTTGGACAGCTCTCCAGCAAATATTCGTAAGGTAGCCGAGGCGTCGTTGAAGCGTTTGAAAATCGATGCGATCGACTTGTTTTACCAGCATCGTGTCGACTTAAATATCCCGATTGAGGATGTCGCTGGAACGGTAAAAGATCTGGTAAAGGAAGGAAAGGTGAAGCACTTTGGCTTGTCGGAAGCCGGTGCGGCCAACATTCGGAAGGCACACGCCGAAATGCCCGTAACTGCTTTGCAAAGCGAATACTCCTTGTGGACACGCGAACCTGAGCAACTCATTATCCCTACGTTAGAAGAATTAGGCATCGGATTTGTCCCATTTAGCCCCCTAGGGAAAGGATTTCTAACAGGCAAAATAGACGCTAACACAGATTTCCATGAAACAGATTTCCGCAGAACAGTCCCAAGATTTACGGAAGAAGCGCGTGAGCACAACCAGACCTTCGTGAAAGTGATTTCGGATATCGCACAAAATAATCAAGCTACCCCAGCACAAATTTGCTTAGCTTGGTTATTAGCCCAAAAACCTTGGATTGTACCTATTCCAGGCACTACCAAGCTAGATCGCATGTACGAAAACTTCGATGCCATTCAGCTGAAATTAAATCAAGCGGAAATCGACCACATTTCAGAAATAACGAAACAAATCGAAGTACAAGGAACCCGCTACAGCGCTTCCGCATTGGAAGCACTCGCCAAAAGTTAACCAACAAATATAATTTATAAACCCGTTTACATGTCTTCATTAAAAATCATTGGTTTTGTCTGCTTCCTTCTTTTCAGTCAAATCTGCTATGCGGAAACAAGCGCCGACAGCACCAAAAAAGAAATGCAATTTGCCACCACGGCTTTAGTGACCAACAATGGTATTTCGGTGGTGCCCATATTTACCCTAGGCAAACCCGCGACCATTATCAACTTCACCGTAGGACGTCGCCTTACCTTTGAGCCCGAATTTCGTGTTTCCTTAGAAGGGAAACCCTGGTCATTTATCTATTGGTTCCGCTATAAAGTAGCTAAAACCTCCAAGTATTCGCTAAACATTGGCGCTCACCCGGCCATCATTTTCAAGACCATCCCTGTGACTATTAATGGCAACGACGAAAAAATCCTACGCGCTCAACGATTCCTTGCGGCAGAAGTTTCACAAAACTTTCGTGTTAACCAACATGTCAATGTGGGATTCTATTATTTGGTAGGAGCAGGAAGTGTCGAAAATAAAACTAAACCAACGAACCTTTTAACCCTGCGCGGAGGATATACGAACGTCAAATTGGGTAAAGAATTTGTAGCAGGAATCAGCACTCAATTAATTTACCTATTCACAAACGGGGAAGAGGGTTCGTACGTCAACGGGACGTTAACGCTAGCACACAAGCAATTCCCTGTAAGCCTTTCCTGCTTTTATAATCAACCCATAAATACATCGATTACCGGCGGGAAAGATCCTGTTTGGAATGTTGGCGCGACCTATGCCTTCAACAAAATGTTCAAGCTTAAATAACAAAAAAGCCCGGTTTATTTACCGGGCTTTTCACTAACTATCCTAAGGCTTTTCTTGCGATGGCATCGGGGTTATTGGCCAGCAAACAAGTATCATCCAGTATCATCGTCTCCCCATTTTCCTTCGTATAAGGCTTCCAATTCGGTAAGCCTCCTCCGTTCGGATTCCCGGTTCGCACAAAGTTCAAGAAGGACTTCGCCATTTTCGTAGATAAAACACGAGGGCGTTTTCCTCCGCCGGTATGGGTCAACATCAAATCGGTATTGTAAAACCAAAAACAGATATCATCACAATGGAACGCCCGCATCCGACCGTCGAAAAGCGGTGGTTGCCATCCGAACCAAGACACATACACAGGCGCCTTGCCTTGAGATACTTTGGCATCCGCAGCGGCAATCGCAGCCTTCCGGTTCGAGTTAATCATCGCCCATAATTCAACCGGTTTTGCGTTCGGGAAGTTTTGATGAAACGCGTCCACAATGGCTGTAGATTGATCTCCAAATCGAGGTCTGATTTTTTCCACCACCCCATCTAAACTGATTGACTCCAAACTCGCATCCGTACGAGACGGGCTGAACTCATGGAAGGTCGTATTAATAATCAAAGGAATATCGGCAGAGAAATGATTGGGGTCACTAAAAAACGGCTTATCATTCATCGTAACGCCATCCGCCACCGGTGAAAATCCACCTCGAGCGATGCCCATTTTCTTAGCCTCCTCCGCCATTTTCTCCACAGCTCGCGTAGTAATATCAATGTATTCGCGCCAAGGAATTTGTTGGAGCTTATCTATTTCCCCCGGCTTCAAGCCCGCCTCTTCCATCACCTTTAGTCCCAGTTTCTCCGCATATTCTTTATTCACGCCACCCAAAGAAGTGCCCGACAAAGCAACGGCTTTATGAAACAAGCCTTTGGCAGCAGGCATATTCATTAATGTGGTGACCTTCGCACCACCACCTGATTGACCAATAATCGTCACATTACTCGCATCGCCACCAAAATTCGCGATGTTATTTTTGACCCATTCCAATGCCGCGACCATATCCAGATTCCCAACATTTCCTGCGTGAGGATGACCGCCGGCAGCCTTCAAATGGGAATACCCGAAAGGTCCCAAACGATGATTAATCGACACGAAAACCACATCGCCCAAACGGGAAATATTCTCCCCATGGTAGCCATCTTGTTCAATCGCATTACCGTTCGTAAATCCACCACCATGCAACCAGACAATGACGGGACGCTTACTCGAATCAATCGCCGGCGTCCACACATTCAGACGCAAACAATCCTCCGAAACATCATCGTAATTCCAATGATCCACGAACGAAGCATAAGCATTCGCGTAGCGTTTCTCCATGATCTGTGGAGCGGTATTTCCCCACCAAACGCAAGGTTTCACATCAGACCAAGCCGCAGGTTTTTGCGGCGGCATAAAACGGTTTTTTCCGCTTGTATCAGCTCCGTATGGAATACCCAAAAACTGATTAATTCCACGCAAAATAAAACCTCGCACTTTTCCATATTCGGTTTGTGCCACGGCGATTTGATCGCCTACGAAAAGGACCTGATCATCCGAACTCGCAGGAGCTGTGCCCGTTGACAATTGTTTTCCTACACTCAGAGAGGCGGCACCCAATCCCAAGGATTGAATAAAATTTCTTCGATTTGATTTCATTGTTTTTCGGTTAGTTATTTAAGTCCATAAATTTTTACTTGACGCATCGACCAAGGGATTTCATCTGCCTCTTTCGTCAGACCCTCCCCTAATTTCAAGCGTACAAATTTCGTTTTCACCTGCTCAAAGCTGACGATATTATCGCCCTCCTTCCCTTTCCAATTCGCGACATGCGTATTCCAATTTATCCCATCGGTCGATGTTTCCACATGCATGAGTCGAGGATAAGTAGGAATCATCGTAGGCGCAACCCCTGGGATAGGCTTAGCAGGGCGCTTAAAAGTGGTGTTCGATGTAAAGTGAAATTCCGAGAGATTAATTGATTGTGGAAATTCAATCTGATACCACATGTCTTTGGCTTGCGTGATTCCCGTCGACCAGCCCTCGTAATTCGTAGCGCTGCGCGGTGATGCGTTTCCGCCAACCCGCGTCGATACGGTATTACTTGCCGCAAATTTCCAGGATGCATCCGCTGGGAATTCTTGTGGTACGACCTTCATCAATGCTTCGTATTTATACATCGCTGCTTGCTTGGCCGTCTTTGCCCGAATAGCAGCCACTTGCTGCGGCGTTACGAATGAAGCATCGTTCGATAAACCATTACGGATGTACGAAACGACATCGGAGATCCATTGGTCCGACTGCTCTTTCATCGCTTGCATCATGCCCCCGGCGTAATTTTTCCCATCCACGGCACCGTCTAAACCATGCAACAAAACGCGTACAGCATATTCCGGATGAGATTGAATCCGAAAACTTCCTGCCAAAGCTGGAGCCAGCAATTTATTGTTCCCCATCGATTTTCCCATGCCATCATTTCCGTGGCATTGCGAACATAATTCAGCAAAAACCAATTCGCCACGCGCCAAAATTTCCTTTTGATCCTTATTCAATTCAGTCGCATTGAATGGACCATTCGCTCTTGGTTTAGGTGGCGTGATGGTTTGCTCCCCCACGAGTTTAACACCGCCCGTTGGGTGCTTTTCGATGCTGGCTTTAACCGCTGTTTCTAAGTCGGGAGCCTTCACAAACTTCGCTGAAAAAATTGCTTGCATCGCTACTTCAGGATCCTTGTCCAACATGCTTTTCTGATAAGTCGTGGCGAAAGATTTATCCCCTGCTTTATACAAAGTTTCAGAAGCTTTCAAGGCTTGAATCCGGACACGAGGATTCGCATCGCCCACCATTTTTTGCACAGTCTGAGCAGTCAATGCTCCCAAACCCTCAAGCGTCCAAAGTGCATGGATACGCCCATTAATTGTTGAGCCACTTAAAGCCATTTGTTTCAATGCTGGTACAACCGACTTGTCTTTACGTAGGACCAAAACTTGTTGGGCCATGTCTTGCCACCATCCATTCGGGTGATTTAAATAGCTGACCAATGTCGCTGATTTCTCCTCATACATCTTCGCTTGCTTCTTATCCCGTTCTATACCATCATAGGTAATGCGCCAGATACGTCCGAGGCCCACCACTTTATCCAAGCGGTATTGATCGATTTTCGTACGCAGGTAGGAGCCTTTGGGTGTCCATTGTCCTTCTTGAATAATGCCGTGATACATATCCACAATGTACATGGTTCCATCCGGTGCAGTCGCCATATCGACTGGGCGAAACAAAGGGTCCGTGGACTTTAAAAATTCTGATTTCTGTTCTTGAAAAACATTGTGCAAGGTGGTCAAACCGTCCTTCACTTCAGGATTAATTTGACGTACGATACGTGCCACGGGTTCTCCATAAAAGAGTTGGCCACGTAATGATGCTGGCAAGCGGTCACCCCGATAAATATCATTTCCGGCGGAGCCGGTTACGCGATTTAAGGATCCGTCGGGCTGACGGATTTCATCCATACCCCCTTGCATATCACCTAGTTTCACCGCGGCACCCCAAGGAACTTCGAAGCCTTTGGCTAACTCACTAGGTACATCAAAATTCCCGTATTGAATGGGAAATTGGAAATAGGAAGGTACGCCTGAAGCCCCCCCTTGAAACCATAATTTTCCATTGTCATCTTGGGTGATTCCCCATTGGGCCCGATTGGCACCCGTTTTTTCCCGAATGATTCCGTTTGGCGTTTCGCGAATACGGAAGGCATTTACCGTGCTGTATAACCAGTTGTCCATGCCGTAAAACAAGAAGGCTTGTTGGTGCTCCACATTCCCCGACCGGCCATATTTGGTCGTGAACAATTCCTTTTTATCTGCTTTGCCATCCCCGTTGGTATCCGTGTACTTGTAGATATTATCCGCATCCGATTCCATGGTCAAAACCGCGTCTTTTCCATAGGGCAAGACGAAACGGGGGAAGATCAACTTATCAACAAATGTCGATCCTGTTTCATAGACGCCATCGTTATTCTTATCCTCCCAGCGGGAAATACGACTGATCGGTTCGAGTTCGTTTTTGGAATCTGCATCCAGCATGTAGGAGCGCAACTCGAGCACATACATACGGCCATTCCCGTCGAAAACGATTTCGGCAGGTTGTTCGATCGCGGGTTCCGTCAAGACCGCTTGGATTTTATAACCCGGAGGCAATTGGAAGCGTTTAGCTTCTTCTTCAATCGTTAAAGGTTGAATCGGGGCTTTCGGAGCCAGGTCGATCCCTTTCCAATTTTCATCGTTGGGGTCTACGCCTTCGGGGATGCGAAGGGTGTCAGATTTCAATAAAAATGGCGGTTGGGCTTGATTAGCGGCACCTAAAGCCATAAAAAGGCCGAGGCCCAACAGGACAATAGCGAATATTTGTTTCATAGGTTTAGTATTTCACGGCAATGTGAAAATGAAAGAACAAATGAATATCCTGATTTACAACTATTTAGAGACGAAATAGAAAAATTTCGAGATAAGTTCACATTCAACGCTTAATCTGGAACCATATTTTTAATCCACCGGAAATGGTGGTAATTTTGCAAGCTGTTAACCCCACGCTAAATGACTCAACCCATTAACCGGACCAAAATTATCTTGGTACTTGGTGTATTATCTGCGATCGGACCTTTATCGATCGACATGTACTTACCCGCATTTAAAAACATTGCTACCGCTTTGCAATGCTCGCAGGAGCAAATGGGCTACACTTTATCAAGTTTCTTTTTTGGGATTTGCGTGGGTCAATTAATCAGTGGACCCCTTTTGGACCATTTCGGACGAAAGAATGTATTGTATTTTGGTCTTTCCATTTACGTAATCAGTTCCATTGCCTGTGCTTTTTCTACCTCAGTAGAAGCTCTCGTCGTATTTAGGTTGTTTCAAGCCTTAGGTGGTAGTGTAGGAATGGTTGCGCCAAACGCCGTCATTCGGGAAACCTTCGAAGAAAAAGAACGGCCTAAAATCATGTCCATGATGATTTTGATTTTGGGAGTTTCACCCATCTTAGCTCCCTCATTGGGAAGTTTATTGTTGACTTTAGCCAGTTGGAAAGCCATCTTTTTGGTTTTAGCAGGAATACTTTTGTTGATCATCTTTTTAATTAAATCGTGGTTACCCGAAAAAACGAATCGTGAACATGGCGGTGCTTTTCGTATTTCAACCATTCTCAAAGCCTACAGGGATTTATTTAAAGAAAAAGAATATTTGATTTTTGCCTTTACCGGGGCAATAGGCGCGGGCAGTATTTTTACTTTTGTAGGGGGCGCCCCATTGACGTTCCTAACCTATTACGGGGTTAGTGAATCAAAGTTCGGGTTGTTGTTTGCGATTGTTGCCTCGGGCATCATTTCTGCGAGCCAACTGAACCGCGTTGTCCTAAAGAAATACACGAGTTTACAAGTCTTACGCGTGACTTTGCCTACCCAATTGGCCTTAGGACTCCTTTTATCGCTGTTGGCAAAATTTGACTTGCTGACCATGGAGTTGAACATCTTTCTTTTGTTTTTAATTATGGGATGCCAGGGTTTCAATTTCCCGAATGTGGCGACCTTGGCATTGCGTCCCTTTCATCGCGGCGCAGGAACGGCTTCGGCGATGTTGGGTTCCATCCAAATGGCTTGGGGCGCGGTTTGTTCGGTTCTCGTAGGTCTTTTGTTTGACGGTACTCCCTTCACGATGGCGATTATCGTCTTCGGATGTGCGGCGCTGGCGAATATGATTTTGTTTGCGATAGGGAGGGGGATAGTAACAAGTCACTAGTCGATAGTCTTATGGACCCTATCGTACCTTTAAGAAAATGTTATTCATCTTATTAACTATTTAATAGACTAGAGACTAGCGACTAGTGACTATACTCAACAATCCCCTCTTTCATCTATACATTCGACCGCTGAGCAGAAAAAATAACAAACCAATAATCTCTAAATGTATCTTTGCGATACAATATTATTCAATCCGCCTAATGAAAAAATTCATTCTTTCCACGCTTGTTTCGATTAGCACATTTTTCGCATTCGCACAAGTTCCAGGAGCTCCGACTGGAGCCAAAATGCCCGACATGAATCGGGGCCATGTGTATGGAAAAGTTGTTGACGATCAAGGAAAACCCGTTGAATTTGCTTCCGTTGTTTTATTGAAAACGACGATCGACCCAGCAACCAAAAAACCGAAGGATATTTTGGTCAAGGCACAACAAGCCGAGCTGAATGGAGACTTTAATTTCAAAGAGATTCCGATCAATGTCAAATTGAAAATCAAAATCAGTTTTGTGGGTTTTACTTCTTATGAAGCACCCATAGCTTTCGCAATGCCTCCGATGGGCGGCATGAAACCTGGTCAAGCTCCAGATCCTGAAATGATGGCCAAACTGATGGCTGCTTTTGAAAAAGATTTGGGTAACATCAAATTGGCTACCGATTCCAAAGAATTAGACGCCGTCGTAGTAACCGGAACAAAAGCTTTGGTTGAAATGGACATTGACAAAAAATCATTTAATGTTGGTCAAAACATCGTGACTTCCGGGGGTACCGCGATCGATGTCATGCGCAATATTCCATCCGTACAAGTCGACATCGATGGCAATGTAAAAGTTCGCAACGCGAACCCAATTCTGTTCATTGACGGAAGGCCTACGACATTATCCATGGATCAAATTCCTGCAGATATCATTGATAAGGTAGAGGTAATTACCAACCCATCAGCCAAATATGATGCGTCTGGGAGTATGGCAGGTATCGTCAACATTGTCTTGAAAAAGAACAAAAAGAATGGGTACAATGGAATGGTGAACGCTGGAGCTAATCGCAGAGGGGGGACTAATTTGATGGGGAATTTCAGCTACCAACAAAACAAATGGAACTTAACCGCGACGCTCATGAACATGATGGAGCGCAATGAGTCGAATGGATATAGCGATCGCCAGGCTACTATCGGCGACGTACCTACATCGATTTACCAGTCTTCTGAAAATAAGACAAAAGGATTCATGTTATTTCCTCGTTTTTCAGCTGATTATGCCATTACAAATCGTTCTACGATTACGGCAGGAGCCTTTTTTGGCGGCGGTGGCCAATTTAAACCCAAGGAAACACTTGACATAATTAGTACCGTAAATGGTGTTAAATCATTCAGCAATCGCTATACGGAAAGTATGCGTGAGTTTAAACCTCAAGGTTTCCAGTTGGGCTTCAAACACACCTTCCCGAAAGCAGGAGAAGAGTTAACCATGGACATGAACTTCTTCGGAGGGACAAACAAAAATGAGTCCTTGATTACAACCAATTATTTGAATAACAGCGCCATCACAGGTACGCAAATTCAGAAAAATGCTGGCGAAGGGAATAATAAGTTCATCACGATTCAAACGGATTATGTGAAGCCCATCAAAAACGAAGGTACCATCGAAATGGGCCTACGCGCACAGATAAATGAATTAGCGAATAAAAATGTAAATACATTAAAGCCCGTTGGCTCAGACGTATACAAAGAAATTACCTCTGCTTCCATTAACTACACCAGTACAAATAATGTGTACGCGGCCTATATGTCAGTATCAGGCAAAACAACTGCCTTCTCTTACAAAATTGGACTGCGTGGTGAGAGTTCAAATTATACAGGTGAGTTATTAAATACCAAACAGCATTTTAGCAATAATTTTCCGTTGAGTTTATTTCCATCTATTTTCTTAAAGAAGGATTTATCGAAAACAGATCAATTACAGCTGAGCGTAACGCGCCGCGTAAATCGGCCTAATTTCTTCCAAATTATCCCCTTTGTTGATTACAGCGACAGCTTAAATATTACCCGAGGAAATGCGGATTTGGTTCCTGAATTCACGACCTCAGGCGAACTTTCATACAGCAAGACAAAAGGTTCAGCAACGTTTTTGTTCTCGGGGTATTATAAATACACGGACAATTTAATTACGCGTTATTACAGCCAGGAGATTAATCCTATCAGCGGAAAAATGGATTTGATTAATACGTTTATTAATGCAAACTCCAGTGTCAATTATGGTGCTGAGGCGACCTACGTGAACAAGTTTTTCAATTGGTGGGATTTTACAGCCAACGTGAATGTGTATAATTCAAAAATTAATACCAGCAACATTGAAGGAGCCGGTGCGGTAAGCGATGGTATTTGGACAGCATTTGGCAAGATCAATAACAATTTTGTCTTGCCTAACAAGTGGGTGATTCAGTTATCGGGCGATTATCAAGGCAAAACCAATATGCCTGTGAGTCAAAATCAAGGTCAAATGGGCCCTCCAGGTATGCAGGCACAAAGTTCATCGCAGGGCTATGTGGAACCCTATTATGGCATCGACTTAGCAATCAAAAAATCATTCCTGAAAAATGACATGGCATCTTTAACCTTGGCCTTTAATGACATCATGAAGACGCGTGGAAATACGCGTGTATCGATTGGTGATGGCTTTGTACAAACAAGCTACCGGATTTCAAATCCCCAACAAGTTCGTTTGACCCTTTCGGTACGTTTTGGAAAATTTGATATGAGCCAAATGAAGCGAAACAATAACAGTGGCGCTGATATGCAGCAAATGCAGCAATAAGGATAATCAGTTTGAATTAAAAACGGCCCTTCAAGGGTCGTTTTTTTTGTTCCTACACAAGTGCTTTAAATACCAAATCCTTCAGATATTGTTCTACAAATGTTGCTTTAGACAAGCTTTGAACATCGGTAAGTTTAGGCAGGTATGTACTGAAAAACAATTGGGAATGAGCCGTTTCAATCAGGGTTGTACTCAAAGAATGTGGGTAAGGGTAATTTGGCTGAAATGCCTTAATTAAATCCGATATGCGCGCACACAAGTCTTTATAGGGTTTAAAAACCTCATCCTCATTAATTTCCTTTACCTCCTTAACCAAATAAACTTTGCTACTTTCCGAGATAACAATTTGATGCAAATGATTCTTGTTGTAATCGGATTGACCTAAGCGCTCGGGCAATTCGTGCGTAAATAATTCAACAACCCGTTCAAGTTTGGCGCGCAAGTCTTGAATGGGCTCCAACTGAACCACAACCAAATATTCCATGTAAGACCAATACCAGTTCAAAATATAAAGTAATAACCGGTGCTTATTGGTAAAATAGCGGTAGATCGAGGCTTCGGTCGTGTTCATCTCAACAGCCAATTTTTTGAAGGTAAAATGCTCAAAACCTAACTCATGAATGAGCTCTATGGCATGTTTAACAATCTGCTTGCCGAGCTCCGTTCCTTCCGGATCCCGCAAATAGATACGCTCATTCACCTTAAAACTTAACGAATAATCCATAGCCTGTTAAAATCTACGTCCAAAATTAACCGATATTAACACTATTACAAAATATATTTTAATATTATAATGAATAGTATTACTATTATTTTAAAAAGTATTTATAATTTTGCCAACAAACTAAAAAAACATGACACCTTCCAATCCGTTAAAGCGAATTGCCCAACTTGTCAACGTACATAAAAAGGAGGTCGTTTCCATCTACCTCTTCTCCATGTTGAGTGGATTGATCAATTTAAGTTTACCCTTGGGTGTTCAAACCATCATCGGATTGGTGATGGGAGCAACCATGGTCAGCTCCATTTATGTCCTTATTTTCCTCGTTGTCTTAGGTGTTTTTTTAGTAGGCGTGTTGCAGATTAATCAAATGAAAATCATCGAGACGATACAACAACGCGTCTTTGCAAATTACGCTTACACCTTTGCTGATACGATTCCACGCATGGATTTGAAAAAAATGGATCATTATTTTATCCCCGAAAAAGTCAACCGCTTTTTTGATACCGTTAATATTCAAAAAGGGTTTGCCAAATTATTGCTCGACATTCCCATCGCCAGCGTTCAAATTATCTTTGGCATATTGCTACTTTCCTTGTACCACCCACTCTTTATTTTGTTGGGCATTTTTCTGCTAATTCTGCTCGGGCTCATATTTAATCTAACGAGCAAAAGAGGCATATCAACGAGTATTGAAGAGTCCAATTTTAAATATGAGGTAGTAGGCTTTTTCAATGAAATGGGGCGCACCCTAAAGTCGTTCAAATTTAGCCAAGGTTCTGATCTTAATTTGGAGAAAACAAATGCCCACACGCGCGGGTATTTAGAAGCCCGCACCCAACATTTTCATGTATTATTGTTTCAATACAAAACCCTTATTTTCTTCAAGGTTAGCTTGACAGTACTCATGCTCACCTTAGGAACCTACTTGTTGATTGACCAGCAATTGAACATTGGCGAATTTATTGCCGCTGAAATCGTCATTTTAATGGTGATTGGTGCGGTAGAAAAACTGATCACCAGTTTAGATA
Organism: Bacteroidota bacterium; assembly: GCA_041191865.1. GTDB lineage: Bacteria > Bacteroidota > Bacteroidia > Cytophagales > Spirosomataceae > Aquirufa. Next base: position 13,925 of record JBEEOB010000127.1, on the reverse strand, counting down.
GTGCTTATGATGTTATCACAGGCTTAGAAAAGATTGCAAGTGTCACAGAAAGTCCATTAGAATCGTCTGGGACAATGGAGGTTAATGTCACAAATGGCATGGATATACAATTGTCCAACTTTTCTTTTTCATTCGATGCAAGCAAGAAAATACTAGACTCCATCAACCTTCACATCAAGCCGGGCCAAAAGGTGAGTATTGATGGCCCCGAAGGTTCGGGTAAATCGATGTTACTACGTATGTTAACGGGTAATTATCAAGATTTTGAGGGTAGTTTTCAGCTAAATCACTTCCCCATTCAGAACTACGCTTTACAGGATTTAAGGAAATGTACGGGCGTTGTTTTACACGGTCAAGAAATCTTTGGCGGAAGCCTTTGGGAAAATATCAGCCTGGGACAAAAAGAAATCACGGCTGACTTAATCCTTCGGAAGGCGATGGAACTTGGGTTTGATGACTTTTTAACGCATTTCCCGGCTGGATTTGACACCATCATTGAACCCATAGGGAAGAAAACACCCCAAACCATCATCAGAAAAGTACTCCTACTCCGCGCGCTATGCGGCCCCAAAAAACTCTTGTTGCTTGAAGAGCCTTGGGCCGGATTGGAGACAAAAAATAAAGAACAAATGAAGCACTATTTACTGAATTTACCTGCTGATTCGACCGTAATCGTTGTGTCGGATGATGCCGATTTTAATCGATTGACAGACCAACAAATCTATATGCGCCATGGAAAAATTTAATGCGTTTGACCACATCTATGAGGAAGGCAAAAGCACAGCCATTAAACCTTGGTTGGTTTCCTTGTTGGTGTTGACATTGGCCATCATATTTTTGCCTTGGACACAAAATATCCGGAGCAAAGGAAATGTGACCAGCTTATTCCAAGAACAAAAACCTCAAAAGATCTATAGTCCCATCGCCGGAAAGATTAGTCGGTGGTGGGTGAAAGAAGGTGACACGGTACAAGCCGGGGACACCTTGGCTAAAATAACCGAGATTAAGGGAGAATACCTGGATCCCAACTTAATTTCGAGAACCCAAGAACAAGTCAATGCCAAGGTTGGGTCCCTTCGTTTTTATGAGCAAAAAGTACAGGCAACGGAAGATCAAATCAATAACTTAAAGCGTTCATTAACCTTAAAGCAGAGCCAGGTTGAGAATAAAATCAAACAGTTGCAACAAAAGATAACGGGGGAACGGGCAGAGCTTGATGCCACGCAAAATGACTATAACCTTGCAAAGGATCAGTTTGAGCGTAACCAAAAAATGTACCGTGAAGGGCTCATCTCGCAGACACAATTCCAGCAGCGTAATGTAGCCATGCAAAATGCTTTGGCAAAAAAAACAACCGCGGAAAATAAAGTGAAACAAACCTTGCAAGATATTGCAAATACCCAAATCGAATTGCGTGGCGTTGACCAAGAGTATCGCGAGAAAATTAATAAAGCCGAAGGGGAACGATTCCAGAGTTTAGGGCAAATAGAAACTTATAAAGGAGACATAGCAAAACTCGAAAATCAAGTAACAAATTACACCATCCGGAATGGAATGTATTACATCATTGCCCCACAGGCAGGGCAAATCATCCAAGCGACCAAATCCGGTTTAGGTGAAATTATTAAAGAAGGCGAAGATTTGTTGACCATCGTACCCAACAATACGAATGTGGCAGTTGAAATCTTTGTGAGACCGGTTGATTTACCACTCATCGTTCCTGGCGAAGAAGTTCGATTGATTTTTGACGGATATCCCGTCATCTTATTTGCGGGCGGATGGCCAAACCAAAGCTTTGGAACATTCCCAGGAAAAATTCGTGCGGTCGAAAACACCATCAATGACCAGGGACTTTTCCGTGTCATCGTCGAAGAAGATCCACAAGGGAAAAGATGGCCAAATCAATTGCGTATCGGCGCAGGTGCCCAAGGCATCGCCTTGTTAAATGACGTCCCAGTTTGGTATGAATTGTGGCGAAACATCAATGGTTTTCCCGCCGATTATTACAAGGGGAAAAAGGAAAAAAAGGAAAAGAATGAAAAATAAGGTCTTGCTATTTTTGCTATTTTTTCATGTCGGTTGGGGTCAACAAAAGTCCTTAAGCTCAACGGAATATTGGCAAATCGTACAGAATTTCCATCCGGTCGTCAAGCAGACGTTGATTGACATTAAGCAATCAAATGCATCATTGACCATGGCGCGCGGTGCATTTGACCCGGTTTTACAGCACTACAGCACACAAAAAACCTTGGATGGCAAAAACTACCTGGATTACCATGCACCCTCCCTGAGCATTCCCACTTGGTATGGAATTGAGTTCAGCGCAGGGATAGAAAACATCCAAGGTTCCCGCTTAGACCCCAGCCAGACCGTTGGACAAACGAGCTACATCGGGGTTCAAATTCCATTAGCCAAAAATCTATTGATGGATAAGCGAAGAGCCGCGCTTCAGCAAGCCAAAATCATGCAAAAAATGGCGATTCAAGATCAACGCAATGAATTAAACAATTTATTGTTGGACGCCATGGAAAGCTACATCACTTGGGTTAGAAGCTACCAGGTACTACAACTTGTTCAAACCAATTACTTAAACGCGACAAAGCGCCTTGACTTGGTTCGCAAAAGTGTTGAGTATGGGGATAGACCTGCGGTGGATACGCTGGAGGCTTTAACGCAAAAGCAAACATTTGAGAACATGTTGACCGCAAAGACAATGGAATTTGCGAATGCCCGCATGAGTCTTTCTGCCTTTTTATGGAACGCTGACAATAGCCCGGTTGAACTAGCTGAAGATATTGTTCCGGCGGCCAACGAGGAAATACGCTTACTCGCAAATGCTGATCTCAACCTAACAAGCCTGTTAGAAAAGGCGATGGAAAATCATCCAGAGATTACAAATTACCGGAACAAATTAGCTGTACTAGGCATTGAAAAGCAGTTGAAATTCCAAAGTTTGCTTCCTAAGCTCGACGTCAGTTACAATCATTTATCAAAGGGAGGGCCCTCACTTTATGGCGCTTCATTTCTGGAGAATAATTATAAATACGGGATTAAGTTTGAAATACCCCTTCGCCTTTCGGAAGGACGAGGAGCCTATCAAGCAGCCAAATTAAAACTAGAAACGGAGCAATTGAATTTGAACCAAAAGCAGGTTCAAGTAGCGGTCAAAGTGCGCAATTACTTCAACCAATTTGAGGCCTTACAAAAACAGATTCGGACGCAAGAGTCTGCCTATACGAATTACCAATCATTGGTCAAAGCAGAAGAAATGCGATTCGAGAACGGGGAATCTTCACTGTTCTTAATCAATAGTCGGGAAATGAAATCCCTCGAAGCCGCCGAAAAATTAGCCGACCTAAAAGCCTATTTGCAGAAGACTACCTTTGCGTTGCAGGCGAGTGCTGGGGTCTTGTACGAAAATTAAATTTTACGGCTTTTGACCTGATCAAAGGCCTCATCATAATCGCTTCGCATCGTTCCCATCACGCGGTCCCAAAACAACAAATATAGGCCGTAATTGCCTTTGAAATATTTGTGGTGCTGGTTGTGTGCGACGGCGGTATTCACCCACCGACCAATCAACGTGGTATTAAATCCTTTGGGATAAAGCTCCCAGCCCATGTGACCATAAATGTTGTAAATAATAGAAAAAAGGAAGAATATCGGCACATGCGTAACGTGCATCGGGAGGGTAAAATAGAATAAAATAATAATGCCATTTTCCAATATCGCCTCTAGCGGATGAAAGGCATAGGCGGCCCATGGCGAGGGGTTTGTCGATTTATGATGCACCAAATGAAACCACTTAAATAACACGGGATGATGCATTAGGCGATGAATCCAATAAAAATAGGTGTCATGTACAATAAACATGGTGGGAAATGCCAACACATAATAAGCCCAACCATACTGTGCAATGTCCGTGTAAATGGTCGTATGCGGCCGAACCGCTGGATTAAAAACGACTCCGGTGACAATCACCGCAAATATCAGCATGCTTGAAAATGAATAAACCATTTCACGCAAATAGTCGGCATTTTTAGGAAATACCAATTGAATTTTTTTGGTTGCAATTCGATTTCGAAGTAGAAAATAACACAGCATAAATACGATACCCGCGATGATAAAATAGCGGCTTCCTACAATGGTTAAAATGTCGAGAAATTTGGCAATGGAAAAATTCATGCTACAATAATACAAAGAAATTTACCTTTTTTGACCCCACCAATTCGCTAATACCGAGGCAGTTATGTTTTGCATCGAACCAAATATACCAGGGACCAAACCCATCGTCGCCATGAAACCCATTTTAGCGGCTATCCCTGAAGCCAGGCCCGCATTTTGCAAACCTACTTCAAATGCAATGGTCCGGGAATCCTGTTCATTAATTCCCATCCATTTGCTGATGCGATATCCAAAAAAATAGCCCAATAAATTGTGCACAAGCACGATTAAAATCAACAACCAACCAATCGACAGCAAGGTATTGTGTCCTGCCGAAACAGTCAAGGCGACGATGAAAATGATGGAGGCCATCGATATGACAGGAAGTAAGTCGTCCAGCCACTTACGTTTGCCATAGGCATATTGATTGTATACTAAGCCGGCTAAGACCGGAAAGATAACGATCTCCATAATGTGCCAAAACATATCCCAAAAATTGATTGGTACCAATTGGTTCGCCAACAGCTTCATCAACAAAGGGGTTACGAGCGGAGCTAACAGCGTTGAAATAGCTGTAACGGTCACCGACAAAGCCAAATTTCCGCCTGAAATATAAGCCATCACATTGGAAGCTACGCCACTTGGCGAGCATCCAACTAAGATAATTCCCGCCGCAATTTCAGGAGGTAGGTCGGTCGATAATGCAAGCGCCACACCAATGCCTGGCATAATCAAATAGTGACAAAAAATTCCGGCAAAGATTGGTTTGGGAGATTTGACAATATCAATAAAACGCGACAAATTCATGTGTATACCCATCCCAAACATAGTAATGACCAATAAAGGAGTCACCAAGCGTTTTAACGCGAAGCCATGGAAAGTCACCAAATTTTCTGGGAAAGTAAACGCATAGGTAGACGCCGCAAAAATGAATAAGGTATAGGAAAAGCCCTTTAGGATCGCATAGTCTTGAAAACCGATCGCCAAGAAGGCAAAGAAAAAAATCAGGAAAATAGGCGCTGCTGAAACACCAAGAAAAAAACAAATGGCAGAACCCAATCCGGCAAGTAATCCTAGGCCAAGACAAGCCCGACAAAAAAGGTGTTTCATTGATAATAGGTTTATTTTGATAAAAATAACGAAAATATATTTTTGGCTCCACCTCCTTCTGCTAACTTTAGGAAAATACCTGCACAATTATGTCAATGAATTCATCAGTAGCCATAATCACTGGCGCCGCACGCGGAATCGGTTTAGCTACTGCCCAATTATTCCATCAAAACGGATACCGCGTTGCGCTAGTCGATCGAGATGAAACAGAAGTCGGCCAAGCGGCCGCGCGAATCGAAAATGCCATTGCAGTGACATGTGATGTTTCTAATCCAGCAGAGGTTTCAAGCATGATCGAAATTGTACTTAAAACCTTCGGACGGATTGATGCCTTAGTGAATAATGCCGGTGTAGCAGAATTCAAACCTTTGGAAGAGACCGATTTTGCTTGTTGGCGCAAAATCATGTCGACCAACCTAGACGGCGTATTCCTTTGTACGCAAGCAGTGATTCCAGCTTTAAAAACAAGCAAAGGCTCCATTGTCAATATTGGTTCTATTTCAGCCGTTCGCGCAAGTACATTACGGGTTGCATATGGAACTTCGAAGGCTGCCGTCGTTCATTTGACAAAACAATTTGCTGTTGAGCTGGGAGATTACGGAATTCGTGTGAATTGTGTATCGCCAGGCCCCGTAAAGACCCAATTAGCTGCTGCTGTTCACTCGCCGGAAATCATTACGGCTTACTTAAATGGCATTCCACTAAATCGTTCCGCGACAGTGAACGACATTGCCGAAACGATCTATTATTTATGTTCAGAAAAGGCTTCCTATGTCACAGGCCAAATGATCGCCGTGGATGGGGGATTCGATGCGGCGGGCGTGGGTTTACCCGCTTTACGTGCAAAGCGAGGGCAATAAAAAAGCCTCACCTAAAATGATGAGGCTTTCTGAGTTAACCCTAATTTAAAGGTCCTTGCGACAGCGTACGGAGAAACCATGTAGTCCTCCCGGCAATACATCGGGATAAACGCCAATGTCATTCGATTCCGCATTAAAATAAATGTAAAAACGATCGTCGCTCCCGGCAGGTGCTTTCGTCCAAAAATAAGACTCCGTCATAATCTTAGAAGGTTCAAATTGACCTCGAATGATTCCTCCCGCAGGATAAGCTGAAAAGCCAAGGGAATTGGTAGAAGCGATTGGTGTTTTCCAACTCGTTGTGACTTTAAGCTTGCCTGCTCCCGATGGGCCAGCTGCGGTAATCGTTTCAAGCCATTCCAATTTCGTTGGGATATGCCAGCCCACCGGAGCTAGACCACGCGGATCATCTACGGCAAATTTATTATACAATTTACCCCAAACAGCCGTTCCGTCGTTCTTCACGAAATTATAATAACACCAAGCACCTGTCGTGGCCGCATTCCAATCCGCGAGATTTTTAATTTCAGGTATCACGTCACCGTTCCGGTAAGTTGTGACATCTAAATTGTTTAGCATCCACGTCTTGCCGCTAATTGTTACCTCCGCGTAAGCAGCTTGTTTGTTTGTACGAACAGCTGCTGAGGTTCCTACCGGCCCATTTCCATAATTGTTGTAACGGTACACTTGGTACGTATATTCGGTATCAGGAGTCAATCCTTTGTCGACGTAAGAACGAGCCGTATCACTCAATGCCGCAATCTGCGTGTACGTTGTTTCGGCTCCTGTTTTCCGGAATACTTTCGTTCCCGTAACCGGAATGGCCGCTGAGCTAGCTGCATTGTTTAACCAACTTACTGTGATGGAAGTTGCTGTATATCCACCTGTCACGACGGCCCCAGGAGAACTTGGGAGGGGGAGTGCAGAGGTGGTGATAGAAGAGGATTTAGGTGTGGATTTACCGAAAAAAGTCCAACGCTGTATTTTATACGTATACTCTGTATTAGGACTTAATAAACTGTCAGTATAACTCGTATTGGTCGCAGGCAAATTGATAATCTCTTTAAAATCTGGCTCTGTTGCTGATTTTCGAAAAATATATACGCCTCCACTTTCACTATCATACATTTCATCACCATTACATTCTTCTCCACCCCATTCTATTTTAATTTTAGAAGGAGATATCACTTTCAAATTAATTGTTCGAACACCACATGGAGCTGCAGTACCACCACCATCTTTTGTACAAGCCAAGAACAACATTGCACAGACAATTCCTATAAGTAGATTAATTTTCAACATAATGAATTTTTTGAGTTAAATAATTAGCTCAAAATTATTCACGGCAAATCCGGAAGGCAATCATAGGTTGTCGATGCGGAAAATAATCTGTCAAAATTTTAGAGACGCCTCATTATCAGCGGCTTAACGAATTAATCAAATCAATTGGCGTGCCTCCATGAAATTTCTTAAAGGGCTTATAGAGTGCCGTGCGAGAGTTAAAACCCGATTCTTTAGCCAACGCTTCAATTGTATAATGCGCATACTTCGGGTTTTTCGCGAGGGAGACAAAATATTCAATCCGCTTCTGATTCACCAAATAGCTGAAACTCATCTGATAGCGTTGAATGATTTGCTCGTTAAATTGATCAAATTCCACAATACCATTTTGCTTGCAAAAATGCTCAATCGTTGCTTGAGAATTCAAGAAGTAAGCATCTTGAAAAAAGGGAACATAGAAATTTTGATCTGTCAACATCAAATCCTGCGATCGCATGTAGCGCTTAAAATCAAACTTACTAATATTGTGATTATTCAAAAACTCCGGACGGTAAATGACCAAAAGGAACGTCATCAAACAGAAGAAAACATAAACGGATAAGCTAAACTCATAAAAATAGGCCGTCCTTTGCAAACTCAAACCAATCACATTATTACTAAAAATAACGAGCAAAATCATCCCAATAAAGAGCCCCAACCAATTTTTTAATCGTGCCCAATACAAATTTCGCTCCGCTTTCACAGCAACAATGACCCGGTATAATTTAACAATGGAAACTAATAAAATAATGCGTTGTCCATATCGCACCCATTTCACAAAGAATAAAGAATTGTCTAACCGCAACACGAAAATGGCTCTTCGATCCATTAAACTAGCATCCATTTGCGAAAGCATAAAGTAGTTATACACATTCAGGATAAATATTAAACCAGCAGAAAACCAGACCCAACGCGAAATTCTGCCTACCGTTAAAATAGAAAGTGTAAACAACCCAGAAATCCAAATACCAAAGTTGATCAGAGGTGACCATGCTACTAAGTCTTGAAAGGAGACCTCAATCCAAAGTAAGATATCTAACAATAATAAGGAAAATAAAAATAGTGCAAACGACAACTTAAAGTACCTTGGGCGTTTAAATCGAATTAGAAAATCACTCAAGGCTAAAACCCCTAGTGCGATAGAAACGAAATTAAATAGTGAAATCATTTCGCTCCAGGACTTCTGGATCAAATTAATTGTCATTCTCAAATATTTTTAGAAATTCGATATTACAAATAAACAAAAAAGGCGCCTGAATAGGCGCCTTCTATTTACTTTAATTTCATATTCTGCGGATCCCATTGGATGATTTTCTTGCTGAAATAACTTTCATTGCAAGCCAATGCCGGCGCTGCCGCTCTAAACCCGAAGGTCGCATCTTCGACGACTTGTTTCCCCGTGCGTATCGCATCAAAGAAATTCGTAAAATGATCCACATGCTCATCATAACCCGCAGGCGCTTTGAAAATGACATCCTCTTTTATCGGACGTTTGCGTTGTGCTTCCGACCATTTGGCATTGTATTCCTTCGTCATCTCTTCTTGCATGCTTTTCGAGAAAGTAAACACCGAATCATATCCGCCAAATCCCGGAGCCTCCGGCATAATGCTATGCTTCACCGAAATCGTATTTCCTTTCACATCCATCACACCCTCTGAACCGATCAAACGAATCACCTCTTGGCCACCCGTTCCACTCACAAAGTTTACTTGCAAGGTTAATTGGAAGGCAGGATGTTGCGCCGTGTTTCCGTATTGCATAACGCCTGACATCACATCTGGCAGGTTCCGACCGTCATTCCAATGGCTGAATTGACCCGTAGAAAAAATCGTTTCTGGACCGTTTGAGTTCGTCATGAAGTGGGTGCCGCTCAATAAGTGAATGAATAAATCACCTGCCACACCTGTTCCTACTTCTTTAAAGGCACGCCACCAAAAGAACTTCTTGGCATCAAATTCCATCTTCGCAGTTGCCTCGATGAAGCGATTCCAATCACACGTGGAGGCATCTGCATCTTTCGGGATGGTATATTCCCAGGCACCAATCGAGCTTTGGCGATCGTACACCGCATTGACCATGTTCAGTTTCCCGATTTCACCATTGGCTAACATCTCCTTGGCCTTCGCCAAACCAATGCTACTAACCCGCTGAGACCCTACTTGCAATACTTTATTGTATTTTTTCTGTGCTTGAATCACACGATGACCTTCGTCAATTTTGTAGACCATCGGCTTTTCCACGTAAACGTGCTTGCCTTTTGCGAGTGCGTCAATGGTGATGCGCGCATGCCAAACATCATGCGTTGCGATAATCACTGCATCGATATCGGGACGGTCTAATAAGTCTTTATAGTTGCGGGTGGTGTATAAATCCTTGCCGTAAATTTCTTTGGCATTTTCGATACGTCCCGTGTATAAATCACAAATTCCGGCTAATTCGACACCGGGAACTTTTAGGGCAGATGCCAAGTCGAAGTGGCCTTGAACACCAAAACCAATGACCCCTAGGCGAATTTTATCACCCACAGAAATTGGTTTTTCGTAACGTAAAATACGTTCTTCTGCCTTTTGCTCGGCAGCGAATGATTGTAAAGGAGCCGCAGCGGCGACCATACTTGTGGCACCAATTTGCTGCAGAAATCTTCTGCGTGATGCGGAACTGTTATCTTTCATAATAGGTTATTTTTTCAGGCTCTAATTTACAAATCTTCTAATGCGTAACGCACATACGCGAATTTTTTTCCGTCCGGACTCCAAGAGGGTACATTGATTGTGCCTTGGCCACCGTAAAACACCTCCGTTAAATCTTTGATTTCCTTCGTTTTCAAGTCTAATAATCGCAATTTAATTTGTCGGCCAAACGGATGCGCTTGTACCTGGTCTTCCATGTAAGTAATGATGGTGGCTACTTGATTGTTTGGCGCAATGTGTGCGAACCAATTGGAATAATGATCAAACGTCATCTGCTCCGGCGCTGAACCATCTGCCTTCATTCGCCAAATCTGCATCATCCCAGTACGGTAGGAATTGATGTAAATGAATTTTCCATCGGGAGAATATTCGGGTCCGTCGTCTAGGCCTTCTGTGCGCGTTAATCGAATTTCTTCGCCTCCGTTTGTGGACATCGCATAAACGTCATAGTTCCCATTCCGGGCGGCACAATACACCATGGTATTCCCATCGGGCGAAACGCCATGCCAATAAGATGGGGTCAAAGGGGTTAGTTGGGTCGGCACACCTCCTTCCGAAGAAACTTTGTAAATGAAAGACGTATGTTCTTTTATTTCGGCTTTTGCACTGGAAATAAATAAGGTCTTTCCATCAAAAGAATAGCCATGATCATTGTTGGCCTTCTGAACCGTTCCCGTATTCAATTCCCCCAATTTCTCTCCTTTGGGAGTGACTTTTTCTAATTTGCCGTAGGCATTAATTAATAAAAACATTCCGTCGCGCGACCAATTGGGCGCCTCGAAATGTCGTTTTTCCTCTAGTATTTTCTCCGATTTCCCTGACGCGAGATCATAGATGTACAAAGAGCTGATGACTTTTTTGCCCGCGGGGACTTGCGCCGAAAGCGAACTGGCGATGAGCGCCAGGGCGAGTATTTTTTTCATAGTAGGTTTACAATTAAACAAGTTTAAGCATAAACTGATTAATAACCTATCCTGATTACACCCTCCTCCCCTAACCTTTGGCAAACCTTGGAGGATTGCCAAAGGTAGTGTTTTGGAATTAGCAATAATCGATGAAAACTGATAATCTAAATCAGTTTATTGGAAAGAAAATACAATCGGAAACACAAAACTCACAATGGCCGCCCATAACGCATAATAGGGCAAGAAGCGCGTCATACTCGCCTCCACATCCAGTAGGGTTTTTTGACCTTTCCATAGACCCATTAATTGGCGGGTGACCAAAATTAAATTCAACAAGATCAGGATATTTCCACCCAAAACAACAAGTCGGTTGGGCGTTACACCTAATTCAATAAGTCGAAATGCGATGGCAGAAAGGGCGATGCCATTATTGATAATCGCCAAGAAAGCCAACACAACAAGTGACATGCGGTGAAACCTTGAGCCGGTCTCCTTGGTCGCCTCGCTAACCGAAAACAGCAGCAATGCCATCACCCCAATCAACACCCCATTGAATACCAAAAGAAATTCTCGGTCATTGTAAGGATCCTTCCCTGTGTAAATAAATGCCCCCAAGAATATCAGCAACATGAGCGTTACCAAGGGTGTAAATATCCGTGCGATCACGGGCGAAATTTTACTGACAAGCGTCGGGTTTTGATGAATAAGCATTGTCGCCAACAAGGGTACCGAAGGCAGGGCCGAAAGCACCCAATAACGGAAATAAAAGTCCTCAATTTTGATATCAATCAAATTGAAAAGATTAAGGGTTAATGCCGTGAATAGCCCCCCTGCTAATAAAATCACGGCACTCATCACCAACAAGTCTCCATGAAACCGCAAGAAATCAATGCGTTTTTCAGTCTTGGAAAATTGAGCGCCGCTGAAGATATATCCCACCAGCAGCCACATCAAAATTGGCAAATGAATGCAACTTAAAATCAAGGTGTCACTCGCGGAGTTATTGGGTAAATAATTGATAAATAAGACAGCGATCACCAAAATTCCCAAAGGAATCAAGAGATCTTTCCCCGCTAATCCCTGTTTATGCGCGAAAAACGCCGCTAATCCGGGCATCGCGATAAAGGCTATATTCCGCGGATAATAGAAATCGTGTGAAATGGAAATCAGATCCGGCAACTGCATCAATAATCCAACGAAAAGCGCCACTATTCCTACAAATATCCAATCCCTCGAAACACCCCACGTAATTTCTGTAGGTTCGTTCTTTAAACGCTCTAACCAAATTTGGGCACTGACTTCTGACTGGATTTCCGGATATACTTCATGAAATGCGCGCGTAAATGCGGCAGGATTTGAACGGTACAATTGCTCCAATTTGACCGGGTCCGTTATGTTTTCGGTAATGAGATTTTTCATATCAAAACAATTTTACGAGATAGCCGACTATTTTAGTTGTTTTTTCACTTCAACGGTAATTTCTTCGGCTAAACGGTTAATAATATTCCATTTCGCATACGGGCGGTAAAAACACAAGCTGACTTCACGCGAAAGAGTCCCATCCACCAATTCGATCATATTTTGTTTTCGTTTTTCGCCTAATTGATTCACGTACAAGGCCGGCAAAACAGTCATGCCTTGAAAGGTATCTACCAAATTTATGAGCGTTTCAAACGTGTTCGATTCTACCGATAAATTAGCCGGAAGGGCTTTGTGCTTTTTCAATTCACAAAGTTGGATTACCTGATCACGCAAGCAATGTCCTTCTTGTAGCAAAAAAAAACGCTGCTTCGCCAAATCTGATTTTCGCACGATTTTCTCCTTTGAAACCAAATGGCCGTATACATACAAGTCCTCAACATATAATAACTGGGTTTCTAAATCTAAGCTGGCTATGGGCGTGCTTAATATTCCAATGTCCAACCTCCCTTCGCGAAGGTCCTTCTTGAGCTGATTCGTCGTCACCTCATATATTTCGAGCAATAATCCGGGATATTTGTCGACAAGATGTTTCAGAATAACGGGCAAAATCGAACTAGCAATCGTGGGGATAATTCCCAACTTAACCTTACCCTCAATTTTCTGATGAATCCCCTTTGAAGACGACAACAATGCATTCGCATGCGCCACGACTTGTTGGGCCTGAACCAAAATTTCCCGCCCATTTTCTGTTGTCGCAATCGGATTCGCCTTCCTGTCGAAAATGACAATATCCAGCTGCTCCTCGAGCTTTTTCACCATCGCACTCAAAGTCGCCTGCGTAACATGACAATAATCAGCTGCTTTGGAGAAGCTTTTAAATTGGTCAACTGCCAGTATGTATTCTAATTGCTGTATATTCACTGATATAGATTTTATCTATGTCAAATATAGAAAATTTCAGTTTTCTCTATAAATAATTTGCCACTAATTTGGCACCACTAAAAATCAAGAATCATGAAAAAACTACTATTCATCAGCGCGCTATTTGCTGCAACAGCTGTCCAAGCGCAGGAATACGCGAATCCACATGCAGCGGCGGGCGCTAACCCCCATGCAGCTGGCGGAGCGAATCCACATGCTGGCGCTAACCCACATGCAGCCGCTGGCGTTAATCCACACGCAGGCATCAACCCACACACGGGCATGAAGGCCTCGGCAACGACGAACAAGGATTGGTGGCCAAGCCAATTGAACGTAGGGATGCTACGTCAAAATTCAGAGAAGTCAAATCCGATGGGACCCGACTTCAACTACATCAAAGCATTTAAAAGTCTTGACTATTTCGCGTTGAAAAAAGACATCGCGGCGGTGTTGACGAAATCACAAGATTGGTGGCCGGCCGACTTTGGTAATTATGGTCCCCTATTTATTCGTATGGCGTGGCATAGCGCGG